>DASUQZ010000133.1:0-18107 GCA_036280335.1 Solirubrobacterales bacterium | reverse complement strand
GCCGAAGTGAACGAACTCCGTCAACGGATCGAGGAGGCGGAGCTGCCCGAGCACGCCCGCAAAGCGGCGGAGCGCGAGCTCTCGCGGCTGGAGAAACTGCCGCCGGCCGCGGCCGAGCACGGCGTCATCCGCACCTACCTCGAGTGGCTGGTCGAGCTGCCCTGGTCGAAGGAGACCGAGGACAACCTCGACCTGCGCCACGCCCGCGAGGTCCTCGACGCCGACCACTACGACCTGGAGCGGATCAAGGACCGGATACTCGAGTACCTGGCGGTCCGCAAGCTCAACCCCTCCTCGCCGGGGCCGATCCTCTGCTTCGTCGGCCCGCCCGGGGTCGGCAAGACCAGCCTCGGCAAATCGATCGCCAGGGCGCTGGGGCGCGAGTTCGAGCGGATCTCGGTCGGCGGCGTCCGCGACGAGGCGGAGATCCGCGGCCACCGCCGCACCTACATCGGCGCCATGCCCGGCACCATCGTCCGCGCCCTGCGCGACGCCGGCTCCCGCAACCCCGTCTTCATGATCGACGAGATCGACAAGATGGGCGCCGACTTCCGCGGCGACCCCGCCTCGGCGATGCTCGAGGTGCTCGACCCGGCCCAGAACGACAGCTTCCGCGACCACTACCTCGACCTCGAGTTCGACCTCTCCGACGTCGTCTTCATCGCCACCGCCAACGTCCTCGACACGATCCCCGGGCCGCTGCTCGACCGGATGGAGACGATCGAGCTGGCCGGCTACACGCTGGAGGAGAAGCGCCACATCGCCCGCCGCTACCTGGTGCGGCGCCAGATCGAGGCGAACGGCCTGAAGCCCTCGCAGATCGAGTTCGCCGACGCGGCGCTGACCGCGATCGTCGAGGAGTACACCCGCGAGGCGGGGGTGCGCAACCTCGAGCGCCAGATCGGCACCGTCTGCCGCAAAGTCGCCCGCGAAGTCGCCGAGGGCAAGGTCAAGGGCAAGGTCCGGGTCTCCGGCAAGAAGGCCCGCGAGCTGCTCGGCCGGCGGCGCGTCTTCGCCGAGCAGCGGCGCCGCACCAAGGACCCCGGCGTCGCCACCGGCCTCGCCTGGACGCCGACCGGCGGCGACGTCCTCTTCATCGAGGCGACCTCGATGCCCGGCTCGGGCAAGCTGACGATCACCGGCCAGCTCGGCGACGTGATGAAGGAGTCGGCGCAGGCGGCGCTCTCCTTCGTGCGCGGCCACTGCGCGGAGATCGCGCCGAAGCTGGAGGACGGCTGGTTCGCCGAGCACGACATCCACATCCACGTGCCGGCCGGGGCGGTCCCCAAGGACGGCCCCTCGGCGGGGGTGGCGATGACCGTCGCCCTCTCCTCGCTGATCAGCGGTCGCCCGGTCCGCAACGACGTGGCGATGACCGGCGAGGTGACGCTGACCGGGCAGGTGCTGCCGATCGGCGGCGTCAAGGAGAAGTCGCTGGCGGCGCAGCGGGCCGGGATCAAGAAGGTGATCCTGCCCAGCCGCAACGAGGCCGACGTCGCGGAGATCCCCGAGCACGAGCTCGGCAACCTCGAGTTCGCCTACGTCGACGAGGTCTCCGAAGCCCTCGACGTCGCCCTCCGCTAGTGCGCAACCGCTCCCGTGCCTTCTGGGTCGTCGCCGGCCTGACCGCCCTCGGCGCCGCCCTGCGCTTCGCCACGCTCGACGCGCAGGCCTACCACCACGACGAGATCGTCACCGCCAGCCGGCTCCTGCGGACCACCTTCTGGCACGCGATGGACGCGGTCGGCTTCTCCGAGTCGGCGCCCCCGCTGTATTACGCGGTCGCCTGGCTCTGGACCCAGGTCACCGGGACCGGGGAGTGGGGGCTGCGCTCGCTCTCCGCCGTCGCCGGGGTCGCGACGATCCCGGTCGCGTACCTGATCGGCCGCGAACTGCGCGGCATCCGCACCGGCTATCTCGCCGCCGCCCTCGTCGCCGTCAACCCGATGCTGCTCTGGTACTCGCAGGAGGCGCGCGCCTATGCCCTGCTCGGCCTCTTCTGCGCGCTCTCGCTCCTCTTCTGCGTGCGGGCGCTGCAGGGCGGCGAGCGCGACGACGACAAGCGCGACCTCGTCGCCTGGGGGGTCTTCTCCGCCCTCGCCCTCGCCACCCACTACTTCGCCGTCTTCCCGCTGGTCGCCGAGGTGCTCCTGCTCTGGCGCCGTCGCGGCCGCGCGATCCTCTCCGGCCTCTGGATCCTCGCCCTCGCCGCCGCTCTGCTGGCGCCGCTGGCCTACCACCAGATGTCCTACGGCCACGCCGAATGGATCGGCAAGTTCAGCCTCGGGCACCGCCTGGGGGAAATGGCGATCACCTTCGTCGTCGGCGAGACCGGCGACATCATCGGCCGCGCCGAGGAGGTCGGGCCGGCGCTGGTGCCGTGGGCGCTGGTTGCCGCGGCCGTCGTCCTGCTGGCGGTGCGCGGCACGCGGGACGAGCGCCGCGCCGCCTTCGTGCCGCTGGCGCTGGCCGTCGCCGCGATCGGCATCCCTCTCTTCCTGGCGATCGGCCCGGGCGGCAAGGACTTCGTGCTGGCCCGCAACCTGCTGCCGGCGCTGGTGCCGCTGCTGCTGGTCGTCGCCGTGGCCCTGACGGTGGAGCGCGCCCGCCGCCTCGGCGCCGGGATCGCCGCCCTCCTGCTCGCCTACTCGCTCGGCTTCAGCGTCTGGGCGAGCACCGATCCCGACCTGCAGCGGCCCGACTGGGAGGCGGTCGCCGAGCGGCTCGGCGAGCCGGACGGGCCGCGGGCCACGGTGACCTGGGTGATCGGCGAGGCGCCGCTGCGCTACTACCTCTCGACCGGCGCGATCCAGGTGAAACCGTCGGAAGGCTACGACTGGCTGGTGCGCGAGGTGAACTTCGTCTCGATCGGCGAGGCGCCGCCCCCGCCCCGGCGACTGATCGGCGGGCGCTTCGACGAGGTCGCCTACGAACGGGTCGGCGAGCTCTTCATCCGCCGCTACCGCGTGCCCGGGCGGGAGCTGGCGCCGCTGCGGCTGCGGACGCTGCGCTGGGCGGAGACCAACTTCCGCAACAACGGCGTCCTCCTGGATGGGGTGGGCCCCAGCTGAGCGGTGGCGTTGCGTCCTGCCCTGCTTGGCCATTTGCAGTCGGGGTAGGGTTATCCTGGAGTCGGCCACGGAATCCAATGAGGAGAGAGGCATGAGCAAGACGAAGGCGGCGCGCGCCGGAGACATCTACGAAACGGCCCGTGAAAACCCCTATGTGCAGCGCTTGATCGAAGACGAAGAGCTGCGCGAAAGCCTCCAAGACGCCTTCGAAGCCGCCAAGAACGCCTACGGCCGGGCGACCGGCAACGGCAAGGGCACGGTCAAGGCCGTGACCAGCGACAAGAAGGTCCAGAAGGAAATGCGCAAGGCGGCCGAGAGCGTGCAGGAAGCCTCCGAGCGCCTGCGCAGCAAGCCGAAGAAGCGCAAGGGCGGACTCGGCCGGCTGCTGCTGCTGGCCCTGGTCGGCGGGATCATCGCCCTGGCCGTCAGCGAGGGTGCGCGCAAGGCTGTCCTCGACGCCCTCTTCGGCGCCGAAGAGGAGTTCGAGTACACCTCGACCACCAGCATCAACGGGTCCTGAGCCCGTCTTGATGGAGGCTGCAACCAAAGAGCGCGAGCTCAGCGGCGACAAGGCTCAGCGCATCGTCGACGCGATGCGCGAGTCCGTCGCCAAGCGCGGCGCCGCAGGCTCCACCTTCGAGCACGTCGCCCGTGAGGCCGGGGTCAGCCGCGGCCTCCTCCACTACTACTTCGGGACCAAGGAGCGGCTCCTCGTCGAGGTCGTGCGGCGTGACACCGAGCTGCGGGTCGAGGCCCTCGACCAGCGGCTGGTGCCGGCCAAGAACGTCGACGACGTGATCGACGCGCTCGTCGCCAGCCTCACCGAGATGATCGAGAACGAACCCGGCTACTTCCTCCTCCTCTACGAGCTGTTCAGCGCCGGGCGCCGCAACCCCGACATCCAGCGCGAGGTCGGCCAGCTCTTCGAGAAGACCCGCTCCCACGTCGCCGACCTCCTGCGCAGCAAGCAGGAGGAGGGGGTGCTGAGCCTGCGCTTCACCGCCGAGGACATCGTCTCCTACCTCTTCGCCCTCGGCGACGGGTTCGCCCTGCAGGCGCTCTCGGATCCCTCGCGCGACACCACCGGCGCCTTCGCGGTCGGCGTCGCCTCGGCGCGCTACCTGCTCGACTCCGAGTAGCGCCGGCGCAGCCGCGCTCTCAGAGCCAGCCGGCGCGCTTGAAGCGCCAGTAGAGGTAGAGGCAGGCCGAGATCACGATCGCCAGCACCAGCGGGTAGCCGAAGCGCCACTCCAGCTCCGGCATGTGCTCGAAGTTCATCCCGTAGACGCCGGCGACCATCGTCGGCACCGCGGCGATCGCGACCCAGGCGGAGATCTTCCGCATGTCTTCGTTCTGGCGCATCGAGACCTGGGTGAGGTTCGCTTCCAGGGCGCTGTCGAGCAGCTGGCGGAAGCTTTCGATGCGGATGGTGACCCGCCGCAGGTGGTCTTCGACGTCGCGGAAGTACTCGAGCAGCGCTGCCGGCGCGACCGGGTGGCTGCTGCGGCAGAGGTCTTCCAGCGCTTCGGCGAGGGGCGTCGTCGCGGCGGCGAACTCGAGCACCTCGCGCTCGAGCTTGTAGATGCGCTCGGTCGGGTTCTGGCCTTCGCCGAAGACCTGCAGCTCGACTTCGCGGACGTCGACGTCGAAGCCGTGGGCGGCGTCCATGTAGCCGTCGACGGCGTAGTCGGCGATCGCGTAGAGGACCGCCCCCGGTCCTCTTTCCAGCAGGTCCGGGCGCTGCTCGAGGCGCCGCCGGACCGGGGCCAGGTCGACGTCGCCGTGCCGCACCGTGATCACGAAGTCCTCGGCGACGAAGACCGAGACCTCGCCGACTTCGATCACCTCCCTGGGATCGACGTAGCGGGCGGTCTTGACGACGACGTGGAGCGTCTCCTCGTACTCCTCGACCTTCGGGCGCTGGTGGGCGTTGACGGCGTCCTCCACCGCCAGCTCGTGCAGGCCGAACTCGGCCGCGATCGCTTTGAACTCCTCGTCGCTCGGTTCGACGACCCCGAGCCAGACGAAGGTCCCCTCCTCGCCGGCCGCTTCGCCGGCCTGCCGCATCGAGAGCCTGCCTTCGCGCCGCCGTCCTCCCTCGTAGGCCGCGCAGTCGACGATCATCGCCCCAAGTATGGCGGCGCGGGTGACGTCCCCTGGCGACTGCGGGTCAGCGGATTGACTTGGCGACCTCCGCAGTTCCGGAGAAGAAGAACCGCTCGTTAGGATTCGGCCCCGCTCGCAAGGGCGCCGCGGGGGAGTCCGACGAGCGGTCTTGAGCGCCCGAGAAATATCAAAGCCCCGAGCGCATGCAAGCAGAGGCGCACCGGGGCATTCGTTGAGGAGTCTAGCACCCTGAAAATGCGGAAATTCGCATGAAAGATCCCTTGCTTTGCGGCCTGATCAAGTAACGAAATGGCTTGGGATCCCCCGCTTCAACGCCTATTTACAGGCGTGCGATGGCGAGCACGATCGGGCTGTTGCCCTTTACAACTGGAACGCTGAGATCTCTGCGGCCTTCTTGGAGATCCTCTGCCACTTGGAGATCCTCTTCCGGAACGCCATCGATCGACAATTCCCCGCCTCAGAGGCCGACGCCCAGCTGACGGTTCTCAGCCCGGACGTCTGGTTGTGCGACCCCTCGGTGCTGACGGACGAGAGCCGGGAAAAGGTGAACGACGCCATCGGGCGCCTCCAGCGCGAGCGGAAACAGCCGACCCGTGGACGGGTGATCTCCTCGCTCTCCTTCGGCTTCTGGCAGGCCCTGTTCAGCGGCGTCTACGAGGATTTGTGGCGGACGAGGCTCTCTGGCGCGTTCCCTCACGGGAACGGGAGGCGGAGGCAGATCGCGAATCTCTCCGGGCCGATTCTCCACTTCCGGAACCGGATTGCGCACCATGAGGCGATCTTCTCCTCCGATCTCCCCGCTCGACAGGATCAGATTCTGACGCTGGCGGGGATCATCGACCCAGAGGCGCAGAGCTACATCGCCGCGCTCTCGCGAGTTCAGAAGCTCCTGTTGGAGATGCCGTAGTCGGTGCATCCCGCCGCGTGTCTCCCGAAGTGGGGGTGCGCGAGACCTTTACCGCATCGCATTTTGGGCAATGGGCGTGTTCGCCATCCGGCGCGTGGCGGGTCCGCCACAGGTGCTCAAGGCAGGCGGCATCGTCGGGGAACTCGGCGAGGAACTCGGTCACCGAGTAGTCGGAGGTCGAAGACTTCGTGCGGCGGCCAACCGCCACAACCCGCACGTTGTAAAGCTACTTGACAGCCTTGTCAAGTCGCTTTACAACGAACTAGGTCTCGGCCTTCTTTTTGCCCTTATCAACCGCGACCTTGTACGTGACGACTCCAAAGAATGCACCACTGAGAGCTAGCTCAAGAACAGTGGCGAGCAGAAGCCATTCAAACGCCCTCATAAGCGCCTGAGAGTCGCTTACAACGGAGCCCGCAATCCCTACGAAGGTAAGCGCGAACAACAAGAGAATGGCGAAGAGCATGTTCGCGATCAGCAAGCTAAAAGACTCCCCCCGCTTCAGTTCGTCAACGATCTTTCGCGTGGGGTCAAGCTGGGCAAGGATTGCTACAGCCGCGATGTAGAAACCGAGCAAGCTTGCCGACACCGGTATCACCAGCTCGTAGAACGATGACCGATCCGCCTCGGAGAGTCTCTGCAAAAGCGGAGTGACGCCGCCGATCAGGATCGGCTCAAGAACAAGAACAACAAGGGCCGCTAAGGCAAGCAGAAAAAGGGCATGCCGAAATCGCACGAGGTATTTAGCTGCCCCGTGCTGCTCGGTCCATCCCCCCAATGTCGTCTTCCAGATCCCGGCGCGCCTGTTCAATTAGCTCATAGACCTCTCGGTTGGTTTGGCCTCTGACGATCTCGATTGGCCTCGTCAAGCGTTCCTGCTTGATGTTGATCCGCTCGACCTTCCCGTCCGGCCCAATGCCCCTCACGTGCATGCTTTCCAAGTGGTCGATCTGCTCCGCGAGCTGCTCCGCCCCAATCCCGAGGTCATCGCTTAACTCCGCGTCGCTACTCGACCGACCGACTCCGAGTTCAATACCTATGGAAGCAGCCTCGGTTTCTCGGCCCGCCCGGAGCAACTGCCCCCATCCTCGAACACGCTCGTCGGCGCGGACCCTTTCCAGCTCCGAAGTTTTGATCTTGAACTGGACGGACCTCAGCCCACGCTCACGCATCTCGCGCAAACGCTCGGGAAGATCGGGGCGGAAGAGATTGACGATGTGCGTCAGTTGCCCGCTGGTCCGTTCGAAGTAATAGCTCATCCGCTTGTGGCTGGGCGCGTCTCGCGAACTGACGGCCGCCATGATGCCGTCATCCCAGATCACCGCCCACGTGAACTCGGTGAAGCTTTGGTTTCGCGCGATCTGTGCCGGCGTCAGCTCGCGAGCGGCGTTGAGTAGGAAGGGGGCGTCTGATCGGATTCGCAGGAGTCGAACCTTGAACGGGGCGCTTCGTTTGCGATCAACGAGAACCGCGAAATCCGAAGCGCCGTCCGGTACTCGCCATTCATCGTCTTCGAGATCGTTGATCTCGGAAACCGCGGATTTGCAGTCGAACTCCGGTTTCCCTTCGATGCTCTGGCACTCGTAGAAAACGACCTTCCGGTCTGCCAAGTCTCTCCCCTTCTTCACCGCTGACTAGCGGTCTTTTCATAGGAATCGGGGAGTACCCTATAGCGCCCTTGAGCGGACCGGCTCCATTGAGCGGCGGCGCATCCACATTGCGGGCCGCCAGATCAGCGCAGTCGGATCGTCGGCTCTGCTTCGGAACTGCCGCATAAATGCAACCGAACCGTGAATTCTTTTTGACGGCTTTTGCACGGAAGCCGCACGCGATCCGCCGCTAGAGCCCTTTGAATGGAGGTTGGGCCTAGCCCGGTGGCATCCCGCCTCGCCTGACAACGAACAGGGACCCTCCGGGGCGGCGGGTTCGGAGCTTCAGCCAACGCAGTGACGCCCCTCCGAATTCCGCCGTGAGCAGTAGCGCGCTCCTAGGCCATCTCCTTTGATTCGAGCAGCTTTTTGGCACGAGCTGCAATGCAGACTTTAGCTCGCCTGCACCCGGAATCAGTGACGCAGGCGTGACGCAAAGCCGCTCTCTGCCGTTTTCCCATGCGAATCCAATGGTTTCTGCTGGATCGATCCGTTTCGGCGCTCGACAAGCGCGACGCCTACCGATTTCGCTTCTACAGAGAAGGGATAGGCGTGATGGCTCTCACGCAGTGATGCGCCTCACAGACCAGGCCGGTTCCGGCGCGAGAGGCTCGCCCTGAGCTTTTTCACACCTGACGAGGGAGACCGGCATGAGAGACGCGATGAGGGCAATGGCAACGTTCCTGGGGCGCCGGCGGCGCTTGGTCATCGCGGCTTGGATCCTGATCGTCGTGCTGGCGATGCCGTTCGCCTCCCGCCAGACCGAACACCTCACCGGCGGCGGCTTCGACGTCCCCGGCAGCCAGTCGATGAAGGTCAGCGAAGCGCTGCAGGAGGACTTCGGGTCGCAGGCCAACGGGATCGCCGTGGTCCTCAAAGCCGAGCCCGGCGCGACGGCGGCGGAGCGGGCCGAGGCGGTCGCGCGGGTGAGCGGCGAGGTGGCCGGCCTCGACGAGGAGGTGACGCTGCCGGCGGCGACGGCCGCGCAGGCGCGGCGGCAGCTGCGGCAGACCGACGTCGTCCTGCTGCCCCTGCGCAGCAACCTCTCCTCCGACCAGCTGATCGACCCGGCCAGCGACCTGCGCAAGGACCTCGCGCCGGGCGACGAGGCCGGCGGCGTCACGCCCTACCTGGTCGGGCAGCCGACGATCTGGGCGGGGATGCAGGAGATCTCCAAGGAAGACCTGACCAAAGCCGAGGTGATCGGGTTCCCGATCGTCGCGATCATCCTCCTCGTCGTCTTCGGCTCCCTCGCCGCGGCGGCGCTGCCGCTGGCGCTCGGCTTCGTCAGCGTGCTGGTGACGGGCGCGCTGATCTACTTCGTCTCCCTGGAGATGACGACCTCGGTCTTCGTCACCAACATGGCCTCGATGATCGGGATCGGCGTCGCCGTCGACTACTCCCTGTTCATCCTCGCCCGCTACCGCGAGGAGCGCGAGGCCGGCCACGGGAAGGACGAGGCGCGGGCGCTGGCGCTCTCCACCTCGGGCCTCGCGGTGACCTTCTCCGGGCTGGCGGTGATCATCTCCCTGGCCGGGCTGTGGATGGTCGACAACCAGGCGCTGCGCTCGATGGCGCTGGGGGCGATGATGGTCGTCGGCGTCTCGATCCTGACCGCGACGACGCTGCTGCCGGCGCTGATCGCGACGCTCGGCGACCGCGTCCTGCCCGGCGGGATCGTCGCCCGCTTCGCCGGGTTCTTCCGGCGCCGCTTCTACCGCCGCCGCACGCCGGAGCAGCTCGCCGCCGGCGACAACCGCTTCTGGCGGGCCTGGACCGAGCGGGTGATGGCGCGGCCCTGGACCGCGATCGTCGGCGTCGCGGCGGTGCTCCTGCTGCTGGCCAGCCCGCTGCTCTCGATCAAGATGGGGGGCGAGGCGCTCAAGCAGTTCCCGGCGGACAGCGACGTCCGCGTCGGCAGCGAACTCGCCTCCGCCCAGCTCGGCGGCGGCACCGACCCGATCCAGATCGTCGCCGACTTCGGCGGCGCGCCGGACGGTCGCGATCGCGCCGCGGCTTTCGGCCTCTCCCGCGAACTGCAGGCGACGCCCGGTGTCAGCGCCGTCGCGCTGCCGGCCTACGACGGCGAAGGCGCCCTGATCCAGGCGACCCCGAGCGCGCACAGCGAGTCCGACGCGGCCGCCGCCCTCGTCGACCGCCTGCGCGACAGCGTCGTCCCCGCCTCGGCGCTGGCCGAGCGAGCCAGCGTCAACGTCGGCGGCGAGACGGCGCGCAACGAGGACCTGCGCGATCAGATCGGCGGCTCGATGTGGAAGATCGTCCTCTTCGTCCTCGCGCTCAGCTTCGTCGTGCTGATGGTGATGCTGCGCTCGCTGCTGCTGCCCCTGAAGGCGGTGGTGATGAACCTGCTCTCGATCGGCGCGGCCTTCGGGGTGATCATCGCGATCTTCCAGTGGGGCTGGCTCGACGGCTTCCTCGGCTTCGAGAGCCAGGGGGCGATCGACACGGTCAACATCCCGCTGATCTTCGCCGTCGTCTTCGGGCTCTCGATGGACTACGAGGTGTTCCTGATGTCGCGGATCCGCGAGCGCTACATGCTCCACGGCGACAACGAACGCGCGGTCGCCGAGGGTCTCTCCTCGAGCGCCCGCACGATCTCCTCGGCGGCGCTGATCATGTCGGCCGTCTTCGCGGTCTTCGTCCTCACCGGCGTTCCCTCGATCAAAGAGCTCGGCCTCGGCTCGGCGGTCGCGATCGCCTTGGACGCGACCCTGGTCCGCCTGATCCTGGTCCCGGCGGCGATGAAGCTGATGGGCGAGTGGAACTGGTGGATGCCCTCCTGGCTCGACCGCATCCTTCCCGACCTCAGCTTCGAGAGCGGCAGCGAGCACGAGCCGGCGCCGGCAAAGGCCTGATTTTCGCGACCCTGGCTGCTTAGCCAATAGGATGACGCGATGCGTGCAGACGACATCGCGTTCGCCGGGGCGGCGCGGCAGGCCGAGATGGTGCGGGCGGGGGAGGTCTCGCCGACCGAGCTGGTCAAGCTGAGCCTCGAGCGGATCGCGCGGCTCGATTCGGAGCTGAACGCGTTTCGCAAGGTCTTCGCCGAGAAGGCGCTGCTGGAAGCCGAGCAGGCCGAGGCGCGGGTCAAGGCCGGCGAGGAGCGGCCGCTGCTCGGGGTGCCGATCGCGATCAAGGACGAAATCGACGTCGCCGGCGAGGTCAACACCCACGGCACCGACGGCTTCAGCGAGCCCGCGAAGGCCGACTCCGAGGTGGTGCGGCGCCTGCGCGAGGCGGGGGCGATCGTCGTCGGCCTGACGCTGCTGCCGGAGATGGCGATCTGCGGCTTCACCGAGTCGGCCACCTACGGCGTGACCAGGAACCCCTGGGACCCGCAGCGCACTCCCGGTGGGTCGAGCGGCGGCTCCGCCTCGGCGGTGGCCGCCGGCCTGGTGCCGATCGCCTCTGGCGGCGACGGCGCCGGCTCGATCCGCATCCCCGCCGCCTCCTGCGGGCTCTTCGGCCTCAAGCCCTCGCGGGGACGGGTCTCACTCGCCCCCCAGCTCGAAGGCTGGGGCGGGCTGGCCGTCGAAGGCTGCCTCAGTCGCTCCGTCCTCGACACCGCTCTCTGGCTCGACGTCGTCTCCGGCGGTTCGCGCGAGCCCGAGGCGCCGCCCCCGCCGCAGCGGCCGTTCGTCGAGGCGGCCGCCACGCCGCCCGGCAAGCTGCGGATCGCCTGGTCGACCCGGCCCCCCCGTGCCGCGGCGCCGCCGACCGTCGACGACGACGCCAAAGGCGCGGTTGCCGACGCCGTCGAGCTGCTGAGCGGGCTCGGCCACGAGCTCTCACAGCGCGACCCCGATTGGGGCAACATCGGCAACAACATCACCGCCCGCTTCCTCGGCGGGGTTGCGGAGACGGTGAGGGAAGTACCGCACCCCGAGCGGCTCGAAAGCCGCACCCGCGGCTTCGGCCGGCTCGGCTCGATCCTGCCCCGCAGCCTGTATGAGCGCGCCCGCAGCGAGGGCCGCGCCGCCGACGCCGCCCGAATCCAGGAGATCTTCGACCACTGCGACGTCCTGATCATGCCGGTGATGGGCGGGACGGCGCTGCCGGTGCGTCGCTGGGAGGGCAAGGGTGCCCTGCAGACGGTGCTGGGCATGAGCCGCTTCTATCCCTACTGCGTCCCCTGGAACCACCTCGGCAACCCGGCGATGGCGGTGCCGGCCGGCTTCGCCCCCAGCGGGATGCCGCTCTCGATCCAGGTCATCGGCCGGCCGGGAGACGAGGAGACGCTCCTCTCCCTCGCCGCGCAGATCGAGGCCGAGCGCCCCTGGGCGGACGCCCGCCCGCCGATCTCCTGATTGCGGCGAAAGCCGCGCTCTACCCGTTGAAGACCTTGCGGACGCGGGCGATGTCGCGCAGCTTGCCGCGGGGGCGGATGCGGCGCTGCAGCATCATCTTCAGCTGGTTGGCGTCCGGTTTGCCGGAGGCGATCCAGTCGGCCCAGCTGGTCTCGATGACGACGTTCGCCTTGGGCGCTTCGCCCGGTTCGGTCCGGGTCGAGCCGTTGTCGAGGACCAGGTGCCACGGTTCGGCGTCGGTGAAGCGCCACTGCAGGACGAACGGCTCGCCGTTGGCGGCGGCCGGGTCGGCGACGCGGGCGATCAGGTCGAAGTAGAGGCGCTGGATCTCGGGGTCCGAGCTCGGCGGCGGCCCTTCCGGGGAGCCGATCACGCCGGCCATCATCATTTCGACCTGGCGCTTGGCGACCTCCTCCTCGGAGTCCTCGGGCGGGAAGGGGAAGACCCCCGGCGGCATCTCCTCGGTGGGGAAGCCGATCGTCCGCCAGCGCTGGCGGATCAGTTTCATCCCGAAGGCGAAGATGTCCTCGAGCGAGAACCCGTAGCACTCGGTGTATTCGCGGTCGAGGTTCGGCGGCGAGAAGACGGCGGGGCCGTAGGGGAGCGTTTCACGCAGCAGCTCGACCACCGCGGCGCGGTTCTCCTGCCAGCCGGGAGTCGGCTCGTTGAGCAGCTCGGAGAGGACCTTGACGCCGAAGCCGATGTGGCGCTGCTCGTCGCGGGAGACGTTCTCCATCCCCTCGCTGAAGCCCGGCATCGTGTCTTTGGAGGCGAAGAAGTCCTCGATGAAGTGCTGGCCCGGCGGGGCGAGGCTGCCCTCGACGATCAGGTGGTAGAGGGTGATCGCCTGCGCGAACTTCGGCACCGAGCGGTCCTTGCGCAGTTCCTCGGCCATCCGGTCGAGGCGGTCGAAGATGCCGCGGTAGCCCCAGTTCAGCTGCGGCAGGGTGGAGGCGAGGGTCTGCTGCACGGACTCGCCGCCGACCCCGATCACCTCCTTGAAGAAGCGGTGGAAGAAGATCGAGTGGCGGACCTCGTCGACCTGCTGGGTGGCGAGGAAGTACGACATCTCCTCGGTCGGGGCGGCGGTGACGTAGGGGGCGAGGGTGTCGGCGACCCGGTCCTCGCCGTAATAGAACATCGAGTAGATCCACATCGCCGAGCGCCTCTGGATGTCGCTCAGCCCATTCCAGCCCTCGCGGTCCTGGGACATGTCGATGTCGTAGGCACTCCAGTTGCCCTGCTCCCAGCGGTGGTAGAGGTCCTCGTAGGTGATGTTGTCCATCAGGCGCTGGGAAGCGACGCTCATCTCGTCTCCTTTTGGTGTCGCATAGCTGGTACCCAGGAGACTACCGCGATCCTGGCCAGCTGGCCAGGATCGCGCAGTAATGCCTGCTATTCGACGAATTCGCGGACCTGCTCCTGGACCGTCGCGTTCGACAGCAGGGCGAGGTGCCCGATGCAGGCGGTTTCGTTGTTGGTCGCCCCGCTGAGCAGGACGCTCGAATCGGGGTTGATGATCTCGTCGCACGGGGACCACCAGGTGCCGTAGCCGACGGCGCCGGGCGTCTCGTCTCCCGAGTTCAGTTCGGCGAGGAATTTCGACCCCGGCCGCATCTCCGAGCAGGCGGTACTGAAGCACCAGTAGGCGGTGCTGGTGCCGTGGTTCGGCCCGCCCAGCGAGACCCACTCGTCGACCTTGGCTTCGCCGCCGAGGAACTTGACGTACCAGCGGCTGTTGAGGCTGCCCATCGAGTGGGCGACGATGTCGACCTTTTCCGCGCCGGTGGCTTCCAGCAGGCTTTCCACCCGCGGTTTCACCTCGGTTTCGGCGCTGGTCTTGTTGGATTGCGAGGTGTTGTAGCTGTAGGCGCTGAGGTGCGAGGACGGGTAGCCGTCGGCTTCGAATTCCGCGATCATCGTGTTCCAGTTCGAGGCGCTGCCCGACCAGCCGTGGACGAAGAGGATCGGGTCGAGGGCGAGGGCGCCGGCGGGGGCGACGGCCGCCCCGGCGAGGCAGAGGGCGATCGCGGACACGAACGCCGTCAGACGTTTGCGAACCATGTAACTCCTCCTTGAGACGAAGCGGGGCCCCGGCGAACCGAGGCCCCGCGGGACCGGGTTATTCGACGAACGAGGCCACCTGTCCGTAGACGGTGGCGTCATTCATCAGATCGGTGTGCGAGATGCATTCCGTTTTGGTGTTGGTGGCGCCGCTGAGGGAGACGCTGGAGTCGGGGTTGATGATGCTGTCGCACGGCGACCACCAGGTGCCGTAGCTGACCGACCCGGGGGTCTCGTCGCCGGCGTTCAGTTCCGAGAGGAACGTCGAGCCGATCCGCATCTCCACGCAGGAGGCGCTGAAGCACCAGTTGGCGGTGTCGGTGCCGTGGTTGGGCCCGCCGAGCGAGACCCAGTCGTCGACGTTGGCTTCTCCGCCTTTGACGAACTTGATGTACCAGCGGGTGTTGAGGCTGCCCATCGAGTGGGCGATGATGTCCACCTTTTCCGCGCCGGTGGCTTTCTTCAGTTTGCTGACCCGCGAGGCGACTTCTTTTTCGGCGGTGGTGACGTTGGAGGTCGAGGTGTTGTAGCTGTAGGCGCTCAGTTCGGAGGACGTGTAGCCGTCTTCTTCAAACCTCTCGATCATCGTGTTCCAGACAGAGGCGCTCTCCGACCAGCCGTGGACGAACAGGATCGGGTCTTGGGCGGAAGCGGCGGGGGCGAGGGCGGTACCGGTGATGCAGAGGGCGAGCGCGGCGAGGATCGCCGTCAGACGCTTGCTGACCATCGTTTCTCCTTGTGTGAACGCAGGGCGCCTCCCTAAGCGCACTGCTGTATCAGCCCGAGCAGACTGGTTCAGTACTCGGAGTCGCCTGAGTAAATCAGGTATCAGCCGCCAGTTCCAGTGTCAGCGGGTGACGGCGCCTCGATCTCCCGCTTGAGGATCTTTCCGGTCGGGCCCTTCGGCAGGTCCTCCATGAACCAGACGATCCGCGGGTACTTGTAGGCGGCGATCCGCTCCTTGACGTACTCGCTGACCTCCTCGGGCGCCAGCTCCTCCCCCTCGTGACAGACGACGGCGGCGCCGATCTCCTCGCCCCACTCCGGGTGCGGCACGCCCAGCACCGCGGCTTCGCGGATCTTCGGGTGCTCGTAGAGGACCTCCTCGACCTCGCGCGGATAGACGTTGTAGCCGCCGCGGATGATCATGTCCTTCTTGCGGTCGACGATGAAGAAGTAGCCGTCCTCGTCGACTTTGGCCATGTCGCCGCTGTGGAACCAGCCGCCGCGCATCGCCTCCTCGGTCGCGTCGGGGCGCTGCCAGTAGCCCTTCATGATGTTGTGGCCGCGGATCACGATCTCGCCGACCTCGCCCTGCGGCACCTCCTCGTCGTTCTCGTCGACGACCTTCATCTCCACTTCCCTCAGCGGCGTTCCGATCGAGCCGGGCTTGCGCGGGCGGCCGGGGTGGTTGCTGCTGGCAACCGGGGAGGTCTCCGAGAGGCCGTAGCCCTCCAGCACTTCGCAGCCGAAGGCCTCCTCGAAGCCGCGCAGGACCTCGACCGGCATCGCAGCGCCGCCGGTGACGCAGATCCGCAGCGCCGAGGTGTCGCAGCTCTCGCGCTCGGGGTGGTGGAGCAGCGCCCCGTACATCGTCGGCACCCCGTAGAAGTGGGTGACGGCGTCGCGCTGCAGGATCTCCAGCGCCTCGCCGGGCTCGAATTTGGGCAGCAGGGTCAGGGTCGCGCCGACCCGCAGCGAGGCGTTCATGCTGACCGTCTGGCCGAAGGAGTGGAAGAGCGGCAGCGCGCCGAGGACGACGTCGCCCGCCTCGATCTCGCAGGTGGTCTGGGCGGCGATCTCGGCGTTGCGGGAGAGGTTGAAGTGGGTCAGCTCGGCGCCCTTGGGCTTGCCGGTGGTGCCCGAGGTGTAGAGGATCACCGCGGTGTCGTCTTCCTCGGTTTCGGCGAGCTCCCTGGTCGGCTCCCTGTCGCCGAGCAGCTCGGCGAAGGATTCGGGCTCGACCTCGATCAGCTCGGCCCCGGCCTCGGCGGCGCCCGCCCGGGCCTCCTCGGCGAACCCGTGCCAGGCCAGCAGCAGCTTGGCGCCGGAGTCTTCGAGGTAGAAGGCGATCTCGCGTCGCTTCAGCAGCACGTTCATCGGCACCACGACGCCGCCGGCCCGCAGCACGCCGTAGTAGGCGATCGGGAATTCGAGCACGTTCGGCAGCATCACCCCGACCCGATCGCCCTGCTGCAGCCCCTTCTCGAGCAGCAGCGTCGCCAGGCGGGCGCTGCGGTCATCGAGGTCGGCATAGGTCAGCTCGAGCGGGCCGAGCCGGACGGCGACGGCCGCCGGCGATCGCTCGGCGCTCTCGGTGACGGTCGAAGCGAGATTCAGGCCCATCTTTTCCTCCCCGGTGCGAATTCGTTATCCCCGCGGGCCAGTCTAGAGCCGAGGATCGCCTTCGCTAGGCTCGCCCCGCATGGAGGATCTCGGCCACCCCATCTCCTATCTGGTGGCGAAGCGGGGCATTCCCGTCTTCTCCAGCGACGGGAAGCAGCTCGGGCGGGTGGCGAGGGTGCTGGCGGCGCCGGAGGCGCACATGTTCGACGGCATCCTCTTCGACACCGGCTGGGGCCCCGGCGGTCGCCGCTTCGTCGACGCCCCGGAGGTGGAGGCGATCTACGAGCGCGGCGTCGTCCTCAAGATCGCGGCCGCGGAGGCGGAGTCGCTGCCGAAGCGCTGGCGCTAGCTTCGCCTTGCGCGGGTGATTAAGATGCCGCCGATGCAGCGACTGTTCCTGATCATTGCCGCGTGCCTCGCGCTTGCCGTCACCGGCTGCGGGAGCGACTCCGACACGACCGAGACCTTCTCCTCGAAGCCGCGGGAAGAACGGGAAGCGCGGGAACAGAGGGAAGACGAAAAGGAACGCGCCGAAGAACAGGCGGCCGCCGAAAAAGCGGCGAAACAGCAGGCCGCCGAACTTCCCGAGGTGGCGGTTCCCGGCGGCCCGCCCCCGAAGCAGCTCGTCACCGAGGACCTGAAGCAGGGGTCGGGAAAGAGCGCACAGGCGGGGGATCAGGTTCAGGTCAACTACGTCGGCGTCCTCTACTCGAACGGCGAGATCTTCGACGCCAGCTGGGGCAAGGGAGCAGAACCCTTCAGCTTCACGCTGGGTGCTCAGGAAGTCATCCCGGGCTGGGACGAGGGCTTGCAGGGGATGAAGGTCGGCGGCGAACGCAAGCTGACCATCCCGCCGGACCTCGCCTACGGGGAACAGGGTTCCTACCCCTCGATTCCCCCGAACGCCACCCTGGTCTTCCAGGTCAAACTGCTCGGCGTGCAATAGGCGGCGCGCCGCCGACGGACGTGTCGCGCGCTCCCCTTGCCGAACGTCTCACCGCCCAGGGGCTGGCGGGGGATCCGTTGCGCTCGCCCGAGGCGGTTGCCGAGCGGCTGCTCGCGGTGCAGGGCCAGGACCCGCGCGGGGCGCGGCTGGCGGTGCGCACCCGCACCAGCGGCCTGACCGCGGCCGACGTCGACCGGGCGCTGACGGAGGATCGCGCGCTGCTGATCACCTGGCTGAACCGCGGCACCCTCCACCTCGTCCGCAGCGAGGACTACCCGTGGCTGCATGCGCTGACGGCGCCCACGCACTTCGCCGGCTGCAGGCGACGGCTGCAGCAGGAGGGGCTTTCCGAGCGCGACGGAGAGCGGGCGCTGGAGGTCATCGAAGCGACCCTCGCCGATCAGGGCCCGCTCAGCGGCAAGGACCTGCGGGCACGGCTGGAGAGCGCCGGGGTGCGGACCGAGGGCCAGATCTTCATCCACCTGATGTTCTTCGCGGCGGCCCGCGGGATCCTCGTCCGCGGCCCGATGATCGGCAACCAGCACGCCTATGTCCTCGTCCGCGACTGGCTCGGCGAGCAGAAGCCGGTCGACCGGGAGAAGGCGGTGGTCGAGCTCGCCCGCCGCTACCTGGTCGGGCACGGCCCGGCAAGCGACCGCGACCTCGCCC
>DASUQZ010000132.1:0-10649 GCA_036280335.1 Solirubrobacterales bacterium | reverse complement strand
CCACGAGGCACAGCTGCACGGCCACCGGGCGGTCTACCGGACGATCGGCAGCGGGCCGGACGTGGTGCTGATCCACGGGATGGTCAACTCCTCGCGGCACTGGGAGGAGGTGGCGAAGCGGCTGGCGGGCTCCTACCGGGTGATCGCGCCGGATTTGATCGGGCACGGGGACGCGGCGACGCCGCGGGGCGACTACTCGTTGGGGGCGCACGCGGCGGCGATCCGCGACCTGCTGACGACGATCGGGGTCGAGCGGGCGACGATCGTCGGCCACTCGCTCGGCGGCGGCGTCGCGATGCAGTTCTTCTACCAGTTCCCCCAGCGCACCGAGCGGCTGGTGCTGATCTCCAGCGGCGGCCTCGGCCACGACGTCAGCCCGCTGCTGCGCGGGGCTGCGCTGCCGGGCTCCTCGGCGCTGCTGCGGCTGGCGACGCGGCCACGGGTGGTCGGCGGGCTCGCCGCCGCCGGCACCCGCCTGCGCGAGCGCGGCAACTCCAACGGGGTCTACCTGCAGGCGGTGGCGCGCGCCCTCGGCCCGCTGCAGGAGCCCGGCTCGCGCCGCGCCTTCCTGCAGACGCTGCGCTCGGTGATCGACGTGCAGGGCCAGAAGGTCAGCGCCCGCGACCGCCTCTACCTGCTCGGCGAGATGCCGACGCTGATCGTCTGGGGCGAGCGCGACCGCACGATCCCGCTCTCCCACGGCCTCGAGGCCGAGCGCTCGATCCCCAACTGCCGCTTCGAGACCCTCCCCCGCGCCGCCCACTTCCCCAACCTGGAAGACCCGGAGGGCCTGGCCGAGGTGCTGGCCGACTTCCTGGCGACGACCGCGCCCGCACACATCGTCGACTCGGAGTGGCGCGACGTGATCGGGCGACGGGCGCGCCTGCGTCGGGTTGCTTAGAAGCGCTACTCGACTTCCGCGATCGCCTGCTCGACCTCGGCCAGGGTCGGCCCTTCCTGCAGCGTCCGGGTGCCGCCGGGGCCGGTGACGATCATCCCCTGGCCGATGCGGATGCCGAGGTCCCGCCCGAGCTCCTCCTGGGCTTCGAGCCTCTCCGCGATCGGGCCGCCGGCGAGGCCTTTCTGCTCGAGGTCTTCCTCCCATTCCCGCAGGTCGAGGTGCTCCACCCCGCCCGCGACCGAGGCGAGGTAGTCCTGGTCGATCCCGAAGCGCTCGGCTTCGTCCTGGTTGCGGAAGAAGAGGTAGATGTACTGCCAGCCGTAGTTCTGCTCGGCCGCCGCTTCGGCTCCGAAGAAACCCAGTTGCTTGGGGCTGATGCTGTTCGAGTAGTGGCGGTAGAGCAGCTTCACGTCACCCGGCCGCGCGTGCGCTTCGGCCAGCGTCGGGATGGTGGAGAGGAAATCGTCGCGGCACCCCTCGCACTGCAGGTCGTTGAAAACCTGGATCGTCACCGGCGCGTTGGAGGAGCCGAGCCGCTCGCCTTCCTGCGGCATCCCGCCGAACAGCCGCTGCGCGTCGGTGATGCCGTCGAGGTGGACGACCGGGTCGCCCGCCTCCCGGGTGGAGATGGTGACGATCGTGTAGCCGAGGGCGATCAGGCCCAGCGCGAGGACGGCGAGGACCCACAGCCTGCCCCGCTGGGGCAGCGGCCTGGAAGCGACTTCGGAGGACACTGCGATCCATTATCGCTGGCGGCCGTCCCCGGGGGCCGCAGCTTGGGTCCTCCCCCGTTGACACATCCGCCGCCGGAGATAAAACTGGACCTACCCATTTTCAACGACCTGGAGGTCACCCATGGCCCATCACCTGACGCCTGCCGAGCTCGCCGACCAGCTGCAGATGGAGCGACAGGAGGTGATCGGCAAATGCGTTCAGATGGGTGTCCCGATCTACCACGGCCGGATCGACCGAACGCTGTTCGAAACCTCGCTGCGAAGCATGACGGGGTCCGGGTCGCAGAAAAGCTCGCCCCAGAGCCGCCACTGAATTAGACTGCTCCGGCAGATGCCGGGGAGAGGTACCAACTCGAAGACGATCGCCGACCTCCTGCCGCGCGCGGCGGAGCTCTACGGGTCCAAGGTCGCCGTCCGCTACAAGGAGGGCGACCAGTGGATCGGCAAGACCTTCGACGAGGTCGTCGAGATCGTCCGCCCCCTCGCCTTCGGCCTCGTCACCCTCGGGGTCGAGAAAGGCGATCGGGTCGCGATCCTCGGCAACACGCGGCCCGAGTGGACCTACTTCGACTTCGCGGCGCTCTCGATCGGCGCCACGGTGGTCCCGATCTACCAGACCAACTCGCCCGAGGAGTGCCGCTACGTCCTCGAGAACTCCGACTCGAAGGTCGTCGTCGTCGAGGATGCCGAGCAGCTCGAGAAGGTGCGCCAGGTCCGCGATCGGCTGCCGCAGCTCGAGCAGATCGTCCTGATGACCGGCAGCGCCGAGGACGCGGTCTCGATGGAGGACCTCGCCGCCAAGGGCGGTGGCGGCGACGCCGCCGCCTGGAAGGGGCTCTACTCGGCCGTCGCCCCGGAGGACATCTGCACCTTCATCTACACCTCCGGCACCACCGGGCCGCCGAAGGGCTGCATCATCAGCCACGGCAACTACCGGGCGATGCTGGACATGGTCAACGAGGTCAGCGTCATCGAGGACGAAGACGTCGCCTACCTCTACCTGCCGCTGGCCCACTCCTTCGCGCTGCTGATCCAGTTCGGCACCTTCGACCTCGGCACCACCCTCGCCTACTGGGAGCGGGACCCGCTGAAGATCCTGCCCAACCTGGCGGAACTGAAACCGACCTACTTCCCGTCGGTGCCGCGCATCTTCGAGAAGATCTACACCGCCGCCACCAGCGGCATCGAAAAAGAGGGCGGCCTCAAAAAGAAGATCTTCGACTGGGCGATCAAGACCGGCGAGAAGATGCGGGAGGTCGAACGCAGCGACCGCAAGCCCGGCTTCCTGCTGCAGCGCCAGTACGACTTCGCTGACAAGAAAGTCCTCTCGAAAATCCGCAACCTCTTCGGCGGCCGGATCCGCCTCGCCGTTTCCGGCGCGGCGCCGATCAACCCCGAGATCCTGCGCTTCTTCGACGCCGCCGGCGTCCTCGTCCTCGAGGGCTGGGGGATGACCGAGACCTCGACCGCGGCGACGATCTCCACCCCCGACGACTTCAAGGTGGGGGCGATCGGCAAACCGTTCCCGGGCTGCGAGGTGAAGATCGCCGACGACGGCGAGATCCTCGTCAAAGGCCCGAACGTCTTCCAGGGCTACCACAAGAACCCGGAGGCGACCAACGAGACGATCGTCAACGGCTGGCTCCACACCGGCGACATCGGCGAGGTCGACTCCGAGGGCTTCATCAAGATCACCGGCCGCAAAAAGGACATCATCATCACCGCGGGCGGGAAGAACATCACCCCCGCCAACCTCGAGGCCGAAATCAAGCAGCACCCGCTGGTCTCCCAGTGCGTCGTCGTCGGCGACCGCCGGCCCTACCTGGTGGCGCTGGTCACCCTCGACCCCGAAGAGGCGGTCAAATACGCCCAGGAGAACGACCTCCCCGAGGACCCCGCCGAGCTCTCCCGCAACGCCGACGTCAAGGCCGCGATCGAAGCCCACGTCGAGAAGATCAACCAGAACTTCGCCCGCGTCGAGCAGGTCAAGAAGATCGCGATCCTCCCCCAGGACCTATCCCAGGAGGCCGGCGAGCTCACCCCGACCCTCAAGGTCAAGCGCGCCGTCGTCGCCCAGAAGCACGAAGACGCGATCGAGCAGCTCTACGCCGCTTGATCAAGCCCTCTCGCCGGGGTTTCAAGTCTTACTTTCAAGTAGTTGCAAGTAGATCAGGTCGGCTTCAGGCGCCAGAACGCCCGCGGATCACGAGAGGAGTTGCCCACCCATTCGACCAGCTCTGCCTCTTTGAGGCGAGCGAGCTCTTTCTGTGCAACGGGCCTCGAAACACCGAGAAGCTCGGCGACCTCGCCAGTGCTGAGTCGGTCCGCCTCACGCAGGGCAGCGGTAATCCTTCGCGCGTTCTCTGGGAGGCGGGCCTCCAGTCTCCGATCGACCGGCTCGACCAGGAGAGTCAGCTCCACGCTGCCCGACGTCTGCCGGTAGGCCGGGTCGTTTAGACCCGCCTGACGCATCTCGTCGAACATGCGGCGGATTCCCTCTCCCAGCTCCTGTCCGAAGTTGAGGTCCGCGCAGACGCGAGCGATTCTGGGGTTACGGGCGAACCGCACCGTGGTCAGCGGGTCGCTCAGGTCGACCAAGCCAGGGAAACGGCCCGGGCTGGAGATCTCGATTCGATCATCGAATATCTCGACACGGATGTGATCTCCTGCGGCGCTGTAGGAGCGGTGAACGGCTGCGTTGACTATTCCCTCCAGCCATGCGTCTTCGGGGATCAAAGGCACGCTGCCGAACTTCCCGTTCGATTGGAGAGCACGGCGCGTCGGCTGCAGCCGCTGCACGTGCTCCCTTGCCTCCAGGAGCTGCTCCGGGATGGGCCCTTCGATATGGATGTCCTGCAGGAGTTGCTGTCGGGCGCCGGAGCCGCGCTCGCTGCCGCGCCATCGCAGCACCCTGATGAAAGCCTCAGGCAGGAACTCCTGAGGAGAGGTTGCGAACAGCAGCCCGCCCGCGACAGTCAGTTGCGAATCGGTTGCGAGTCCTCTCGCGCGAAGCAGCCGCAGCGGGTCGGGGGCGCCCACCGCTTCCGCATATCCCTCCAGCAGCGGTCGATCCAGGTCGTCGAGGGTCGCCCCGGGGAGGGGCCTGGACTCGTAGCTCGCCTGTCCCTTGTCGAACAGGAGCTCCTGGCGCTGGGCGAAGCTGAGGCGGCGGTTCTCATCGCCGACCCGGAGGTAGACCTCATCCTTCTGGTTTGCGTGGACGGTCTCCCCCGCTGCTACCTCGATGGCCAGCAGCTCGTCCTCATGTCCCTCCTGGTTGACGCACCTGATCAGTTTGTGCCGAGCGCGCACAGGCGGATTGCAGAAGTCGATGTGGGCTTGCATCTGGGAGTTGCGCCGAGAGGTGTTGCTGTCCGTCCCCTCGACCGTCCCGTCGCAGAGACCCACGACCACGATTCCCCCGTCGGCGTTGGCGAAGCCGATCAGGGTGTCCGCAAGGCTGCGAGGGGATATCCGCGCAGACTTGCGCTCGAGCCATTGGTCCTCGTCCAGGCTCAACAGATCCCTGCCCACCTCCGCAGGAGGGCTTTCGTTCAGAGCTCTCTCGGCGTCGACGGTGCTCATCTACTTGCAATTATTGCAAGTAGCGATAAGTAGCGGGCCTAGGAAGCCTCGCCGGTCTGCCGCAGCAGGACCGAGGTGGTCTGCTCGAGGACGCGGCGCCAGGCGGAGAGCTGCCCGGGCTCTTCCTCCGAGGCCTTCTCGACGACGCGGCGGACGCGGCGCTCGGAGATTTCGAGGCCGTGGCGCTCGGCGATCTCGTGGTAGTGGTCGTAGTCGCGAGCAAGGGCGGCGGTGACCGATTCGAAGCCGTGGCGGGCGATGGTCAGGCGGCGGGAGTAGTCCATGATCGGCGTCCCGAACATCAGCTCGTCGTTCGGGTCGGGCTCGATCAGGATGATGTCGACGCCCGGGTACTTCTCCTGCCACTGCTCGACCGCCTGGTGCAGGCGGGCGTGGGCGATCAGGCGGAAGGTCTGGTTGGCGATCGCCGGCAGCCCCATGTCGGAGACGCGGCGGACGCGGCGGCCGAACACGGTCGGGATCGTCTTCTCGAAGTCGTTGATGTAGGGAACCAGGGGGTTCACGACGACGATGAACTTGGCGCCTTTCTCGACGGCGATGTCGACGTTGGTGGTCGAGCGGATGCCGCCGTCGACGAACTGGCGGCCCTTCAGGTCGACCGGCTTGTAGACGAGCGGCAGGCAGGTCGAGCACTCCACCGCTTTCGAGATCGGCACGTCGGTCCAGCCGTCCTCGCCGAAGACGATCCGCTCGCAGGTGTCGAGATCGGTCGCGGTCAGGTAGAGCTCGGTGTCGAGGAGGCGGAAGTCGTTGACCCTGCCGCCGTCGCTGAGCGCCCCCGCGACGTAGTCGGCGAGGCCGCCGCCGGAGTAGAGACCCGCCGGCAGCGCCTCCGCCAGGCCGACCCCGACGTCGATGGCGGAGAGCTCGCCGATCCGCGTCAGCCGCCCCAGCAGCTCAGCCGTGCGCAGCGGCAGCGCCGCGGCCTTGCTGAGGAAGCCGAGGTAGTTCGGCTTCAACACCTTGTCGAGATCGAGATCTTCGATCTCGGCGTCCTCCTCGGCGTTCAGTACCTGCATCATCTCGTCGGGGGTGATGCCGTTGGCCAGCATCGAGGCGACGAAGGAGCCGGCGCTGGTGCCGACGTAGACGTCGAAGTTGTTGACCGTGCTGTTCACCGCCAGCAGGTCGAGCGCGCGCAGGGCGCCGATCTCGTAGACGCCGCCGGTGAAGCCGCCTCCGCCGAGGACCAGCGCCGTCTTCGAGGGCTTTTTGCGCCTCCGCGAGCGCCGCGGCTTGGACTCGATGTCTACGACTTTCCCCATCTGGACATCAAGTATTCCAGGGGAAGCAGTCGGCCATGCCCGCTACCTTCCACATTTCCCGTGTTGGAAACCCCGATGAGACGCAGCGCGATCCTCCTTGCAAGCGCGGCCCTGGCCCTGTTACTGGCTTTTGCCGGCTCCGCAAGCGCCGACCGGGCGTGCGACAGGATGCGCAGCTGGCTCGACCAGGGCAGCGGCCGCGCCAGCCTGCTCGTGGTCGCCGCCGAATCGGGAGAGGTCGTCTGCGCCCGCTCCCCCGGCCGGACGCTGCCGCTGGCTTCGAACATGAAGCTGTTCACGACCGCCACCGCCCTCTCGCGCCTCGGGCCGGAGACGCGGATTCCGACCAAGGTCCTCGCCGACGGCCGCATCGACGACAAGGGCGTCCTGCACGGCAGCCTCTACCTGAAGGGCGGCGGCGATCCCGCGCTCGGCACGCCGAGCTTCTACAACGCCTACCTCGGCGGCCTCGGCACCAACCTCTTCGCGCTGAAGGCGCAGATCCGCGCGGCGGGGATCACGCGGGTCACCGGCCGCCTCTACGCCGACGACACGATCTTCGACCGCCGCCGCGGCGTCGCCGACTCCGGCTACGCGACCAGCATCTACATCGGCCCGCTCTCCGGGCTCGCCTTCAACACCGGCTATGCCGGCTCGCGCAGCTCCAGCGGCTTCTCCTCGGACCCGGCGAAGCTCGCCGCCGCCAAGCTCGCCCGCTCCCTGCGCAACGCCGGGGTCGGCCTCCCCCCGAAGGTCGCCCTGCGCAAGGCGCCGCCGTTCGCGCAGGAGGTCGCCCTGGTCCGCTCGCCGACGATCCACCAGATCGCCAACGTCACCGACGTCTACTCCCACAACTTCTTCGCCGAGATGCTGATGAAGCTGCTCGGCGCCCGCCTCGGGGACGGCGGCACCACCCCGGCCGGCGCGGCGGTGGTCGAGGACTTCGCCCGCTCCCACGGCTCGATCGTCAACGCCGTCGACGGCTCCGGGCTGACCCGATCCAACCGCGCCAGCGCCAGGGAGGTCGTCGACCTGCTGCTGGGGATGCGCGAGGACCCCGCCGGCGAGGAGTTCATCCAGGACCTGGCCCTGACCGGCAAGGAGGGCACCGTCGCCGGCCGCATGCGCGGCACCGCCGCCTACGGCCGCTGCCGGACCAAGACCGGCACGATCAGCGGCGTCAGCAACCTCTCCGGCTACTGCTTCAACAAGAGCGGCCGGGTGATGGCCTTCTCGATCCTGATGTCGGGCGTCGGCAGCACCAGCCTCGCCCACCTCTACCAGGACCGCATCGCCGGCGCCGTCGCCGGCTACTGACCGACCAGCTCGCGCAAGCCGGCTTCGTCGAGGATCTCGGTCCCGAATTTCTCGGCTTTGGCGAGCTTCGAGCCCGGGTTGTCGCCGGCGACGACGTAGTCGGTTTTCTTCGAGACGGAGCTCGTGATCTTGCCGCCGGCTGACTTGACCAGCGCCGCGGCCTCCTCGCGCGTCAGTTCCGACAGGGTGCCGGTGAGGACGACGGTCTTGCCTTCCAGCGGGCCGCCGACGGCGCGCCGTTCGGACTCGTCGGCCTCCAGTCGCAGGCCCTTGTCGCGCAGCTTCTCGACCAGCGCCCAGGTGGCGTCGTCGGTGAGGGACTCGTTGATCTGCACGGCCATGATCGGCCCCACCCCCTCGACCTCCTCGATCGCCTCGGGGTCGGCCTCGTGCAGGGCGTCGATCGAGCCGAAGTGGTCGGCCAGGGCCTCGGCGGTGACGTAGCCGACGCCCGGCAGGCCCAGCGCGTAGAGGACGCGTTTGAAGGGGCGGCGGCGGGAGGCGTCGATCGAGGCCACGAGGTTGCGGGCGGAGGTCTCGCCGAAGCGCTCGAGCTCGACCAGCCGCTCCTCGGTCAGGTCGTAGATGTCGGCGACGTCGGCGATCAGCCCTTCCTGGAGGAACCGCAGCGCCTGCTTTTCGCCGAGGCCGTCGATGTCCATCGCGCCCTTGCTGACGAAGTGTTTGACGTGCTGGAAGGACTGGCCGGGGCAACCGGAGCGGTTGGGGCAGATCGTGAAGACGGAGTCCTCGGGTTTGACCGTCTCGGTCCCGCAGGCGGGGCACTTCTTCGGTGGCTTCGGCTTGCGGGTGCCCTTCGGGCGGCGCTGCACCATCGGCGAGACGACCTGGGGGATCACGTCGCCGGCCCGCATCACCACCACCTCATCGCCCTCGCGGACGTCCTTGCGGGCCAGGTCCTCCTCGTTGTGGAGGGTGGCGGTGGTGACGGTGACGCCGCCGACGTGGACCGGCTCCAGCATCGCGAACGGGACCAGGTGGCCGGTGCGGCCGACGTTCCAGACGACCTTGTTCAGCCTCGTCGTCGCCGTCGTCGGCGGGAACTTCCAGGCGATCGCCCAGCGCGGCTCGCGGCCGACCACGCCGAGCTCGCGCCAGAGCGCCTTCTCGTCGACCTTGACGACGACCCCGTCGATCTCGTAGTCGAGCTCATCGCGGCGCTCCTCCCACCAGTGGCAGCGCTCGACGACCCCCTCGACCCCCTCGTGGTGCTTGGTGTCGGGATTGACCTTGAAGCCGCGGTCGCGCAGCCATTCGATCTCGTCCATGTGGGTCGGCAGGTCGAGCCCGCGGACGGCGCCGATCCCGTAGAACCAGGTCGAGAGCGGCCGTTCGGCCGCCAGCGAGGGGTCGAGCTGGCGGATCGAGCCGGCGGCCGAGTTGCGCGGGTTGGCGAAGGTCGGTTCGCCGGCCTCGGCGCGGCGCTCGTTCAGCTCCTTGAAGGCGCCGATCGGCAGATAGGTCTCGCCGCGCACTTCGATCAGCTCCGGCGCCTTGCCTTTCATCCGCAGCGGCACCGACCCGATCGTGCGCAGGTTCTGGGTCACGTCCTCCCCCACCCGCCCGTCGCCACGCGTGGCGCCGCGGACGAGGACGCCGTCCTCGTAGGTGAGGGTGACGGCGAGGCCGTCGATCTTCGGCTCGGTCGTGTAGCTGAACTGCGAGGCGGTGATGTCGAGGCGCCTCAAGTAGTTCGCCAGCCGGTTCTCCCAGCCGCGCAGCTCCTCCTCGTTGCGGGCGTTGCCGAGGGAGAGCATCTGCTCGAGGTGCTCGACCTGCTCGAAGCTCTCCAGGGGCGGCGCCCCGACCCGCTGCGTCGGCGAGTCCGGGGTGCGCAGCTCCGGGTATTCCTCCTCGAGGACCCGCAGCTCGTTCAGGTGGGCGTCGTACTCGTCGTCGCCGATCTCCGGTTCGTCGAGGACGTAGTAGAGGTGGTTGTGGCGCGCGAGGATCTCCCGCAACTCCGCCGCTCGCTGCTCGGGTCGGGTGCTCACGCGGTTGCCGCGCTCGCCGCCAGCATCTCCTCGAAGCCCCACCCGCGCAGGGCCTCGAGGC
This sequence comes from Solirubrobacterales bacterium, assembly GCA_036280335.1. Classification (GTDB taxonomy): domain Bacteria; phylum Actinomycetota; class Thermoleophilia; order Solirubrobacterales; family 70-9; genus VAYN01. Next base: position 750 of record DASUQZ010000132.1, on the reverse strand, counting down.
CGCCGTGGTCGGTGAGGTCGAAATGGATCGGGGTGACCGCGATCCGGCCCTGCGCGACCGCGTTGAGGTCGGTGCCCTCGATCTCCTCGTAGCCCGGCTCCCAGCCGTAGATCTCGTAGTGGCGGCGGCCGTCGCGCTCCTCGACCAGCTTCAGCTCGTCGTTGTAGATGCGTTTGCCGAGCTTGGTCACCTCCACCCCGGTCGGCTCGCAGGCGGGGACGTTGACGTTGATCAGGGTCGCCGGCGGCATCTTCTCCTCGCGCAGCCGCGCGACCAGCTGCGCGGTGAAGGCGGCGGCGACGGTGAAGTCGAATTTGCCGCTGACGTAGCCGAGCCCGCCCGCCGCGGACTGCTGCGAGAAGGCAACCGCGGGGACGCCGAGGATGATCCCCTCCAGCGCCGCGGCGACGGTGCCCGAGTAGGTGATGTCGTCGCCGAGGTTCGAGCCGTGGTTGATGCCCGAGACGATCAGCTCGGGCTCGAACTCGATCAGGCCGAGCGCCGCGAAGCGCACGCAGTCGACCGGCGTGCCGCTCGTGGCGAACCCGCTCGTGCCGTCGCCGAACTCGAGCTCCTCGACGGTGATGGGCTCGCGGAACGTGATGCTGCGCGCCGTGGCCGACCGGTTCGAGTCCGGCGCGATCACCGCCAGCTCCACGTCGGGGACGTCGAGCAGCGCCTGACGGAGGACGTTCAGTCCCGTGGCCGTGATGCCGTCGTCGTTGGTCAGCAGAACCTTCACAGGCCGAG
>DASUQZ010000131.1:0-3673 GCA_036280335.1 Solirubrobacterales bacterium | reverse complement strand
AGCAGTGCCGGCAGCAAGGTGAAGGCCGCGGCCAGCATCACCGCGATCCCGATCGCCAAAATCGGCCCGAGCCACCTGGTCGACTCCAGGTCCGCCACCAGCAGGCACAGCATCGCCGCGATGACGGTTCCCGCCGATGCCAGCAGGGCTCCTCGACTCTCCCGCAGCGCCACCCCCAGCGCTTGGTGGGGATCGGGGGGACCCCCGGAGGAGCCTCCATCAAATTTGCGACGGAGGGGGTCCCCCCGATCCCTCCCCAAATCCTCGCGGTACCGGTGCACCAGCAGCAGCGAGTAATCCGTGCCGGCGCCGAAGATCAGCACCAGCAGCAGCATCGTTCCCTCGGCGTTGACGACGATCAGGTCCGCCTCGATCAACAGATAGGCGATGCCGACCGCCACCAGGTAAGCGGCGCCGACGACGACGAGCGGGAGCAGGGCGAGGACCGGCGCCCGGTAGACGGCGATCAGCAGCAGCAGAACGAGGCCGAGGGTCGCGATCAGCAGCGTCTGGCTCGCGTCGGAGGCGACCGCCTCGAGGTCGGCGGCGATCCCGCCCGGCCCGGTGACGAAGGCGCGCAGGCCCGCTCGTTCGTGATCGTCCAGATAGGCGCGGATCCTCTCCACGCCGCTGACGACCGCGCCGCGGTCGTCGGCGTCGATCGCCAGGAACAGCAGCGCCGCTTCGCCGTCGCGGGAGATCGGCCCGACCCCGTCGGCGATCCGCGCCACCTCGGCGAGGTCGCTCCGGTAGCGCCCCGAGAGCGGGTCGACGATCGGCGTCGCCCCGGTCAGGCCGAGGCGGTCGATCCCCTCGCCGATCCGGCCGATCGCGTCCAGGTCCTCGTCGGTGAGGCCGCCGCGCCGTTCGAAGACGATCGCCACCGGCACGTCTTCGCCGCCGGAGGAGGCGTGCTGCAGCGCGTCCAGGGCCCGCGTCGATTCCGAGTCGGCGGGCAGGAAGCTGCTCTGCCCGGCGGCGGTCACGTCGTCGATGTGGGCGTGGGCGAGGAGCCCGGCCGCGCCGAGCAGCAGCCAGGCCGCCAGGACCAGCCGGCGCCCGCGGGAACCGGTGATCACGAGGGTTCCCTAGGGGCGATGATCACGCACGGAGCGTAAATACGGCCGCCGACTGATTTCTTTCCGGGAGAGGTGGGTAAAGGGGCCTCAGATGGGATCGAAGCCGCTGCTCACCGCTGCCCTGGTCGCCCTCTCCCTCGGCCTTGCCGCTTGCGGGAGTGGCGGCTCCGACTCATCTGCCACCGAAGCCGAAACCGCTCCTACCACCACCGAAGAACAGGCTGGGGGGCAGGCCGGCGACACCACCGAAAGCGAACCCGCGCCCAGCGGCGAGGCGGCGCGCTCCGAAAAAGTGCAGATCGTCGAATTCACCTACCAGCCCGACCCGGTGGTCGTGCAGGCAGGCGGCAAGGTGATCTGGCAGAACGAGGACACCGCTCCGCACACCGCGACCGCCGACGACGAGAGCTGGGACACCGGCACGATCGAGCAGGGGAAGATCGGCTCGGAAACCTTCAAGGAGCCCGGCACCTTCGCCTACTACTGCGAGATCCACCCGGACATGCGCGGCACCGTCGAAGTCGTCGAATAGGGAGATCGAGGTGCCCTGGTGGCTTGCGCGCAAGGCCGCGCCTCACGTCTGGAAGCGCGTCCCCTGGGCCAAAGTCTGGGTGGCGACGCTGTGGCTGGTCAAGAAGGGCCAGGACCGGATCCAGCAGAACCTGACCAAGCACGAGCAGGCCGACTTCTGGGACCTGATCAAGAAGTCGAAGGGCCGTCCCGGAAACCTCAGCAAGCGCGACAAGAGCCGGGTCAAGGACCTCGTCGGCAAGGCGATCCGCGGCTGATCTGAGTAAAGATCCCGGCGTGGCCGAGGGGGAGCGAGACCGAGATCGAGAGGATCTGGCGGAGCTGCTGGCGCGGCGCGCGCTGACCGAGGACGAGGCGCGGCCCGAGGCGGTGGCGAAGCGGCACGCCGCCGGCGGCCGCACCGCGCGCGAGAACCTCGCCGACCTGGTCGACCCCGGCTCCTTCGTCGAGTACGGCCGCTACGCGATCGCCGCCCAGCGCGGCCGGCGCGAGCTCGAGGACCTGATCGCCCGCACCCCCGCCGACGGCCTCCTCGCCGGCACCGCCCGCGTCAACGGCGACCTCTTCGACCCCGAGCGCGCCGCCTGCGCGGTCCTCTCCTATGACTACACCGTCCTCGCCGGGACCCAGGGCGCCCTCGGCCACCGGAAGAAGGACCGCCTCTTCGAGCTGATCGAGCGGATGCGCCTGCCGGTCGTCTTCTACGCCGAGGGCGGGGGAGGGCGCCCGGGCGACACCGACTACCCCGTCGTCTCCGCCCTCGACACCCGCGCCTTCGCGCTCTGGGCGCGGCTCTCGGGGCTGGTGCCGCGGATCGCGGTCGTCCACGGCCGCTGCTTCGCCGGCAACGCCGTGATCGCCGGCTGCGCCGACCTGATCGTCGCCACCGAGGGCTCCTCGCTGGGGATGGGCGGACCGGCGATGATCGCCGGCGGCGGCCTCGGCGAGGTGCCGCCCGACGAGGTCGGCCCGATCGACATGCAGGCGCCGAACGGGGTCGTAGACCTGGTCGCCGCCGACGAGGCCGAGGCGACCGCGGCGGCGAAGAAGCTGCTCGCCTACTTCCAGGGCGCGACCGCTCCCGGCCCCGAGCCCGACCAGGCGCGCCTCCGCGAGCTCGTCCCCGAGCGCAGGCGCCGCGCCTACGACCCGCGGCCGATCGTCGAGACGCTCGCCGACGAGGGGTCGGTCACCTTCCTGCGCGAGCGCTTCGCGCCGGAGATGGTGACGGCGCTGGCGCGGATCGAGGGCCGCCCGCTCGGCGTCATCGCCAACGACACCCGCCACACCGCCGGCGCGGTCACCAGCGACGCGGCTGACAAGGCGGCGCGGCTGCTGCAGCTCTGCGATGCCTTCGGCCTGCCGGTGGTCTCCCTCGTCGACACCCCCGGCTACATGGTCGGCCCCGAGGCCGAGGCGACCGGGCTGGTCCGTCACGCCTCGCGGCTGCTGGTCGCCGGGGCGGCGCTGCGGGTGCCGCTGATCGCCGTGGTGCTGCGGCGCGGCTACGGCCTCGGCGCCCAGGCGATGGTCGGCGGCAGCCTCCACGAGCCGCTGCTGACGGTCGCCTGGCCGAGCGCCCACCTCGGGCCGATGGGGCTGGAGGGAGCGGTGCGGCTGGCGCTGCGCAAGGAGCTGGAGGCGATCCCCGACGAGGCCGAGCGCGAGCAGCGCGTTCGCGACCTCACCGCCGCCGCCGAAGAGAACGCCAAGGCGCTCAACGCCGCCGCCCTCTTCGAGCTCGACGACGTGATCGACCCGGCCGAGACCCGCGGCCTGATCGCCGCGACCCTCGCCGCCGCCGGCGACTCCCGCCCGCCCGGCGCCCACCGCTTCGTCGACACCTGGTAGCGGCCGCGTCGTTTCCACCTTTTTGGCCCTTCTAGGGGCACAAAGGGTGGAAACGATCACCAGTGCGCGTCGTGTTCCTCCATCACGCCGAGGCCCTGGGCGAGGGTGACGCCGCCGAGGGAGCCGCGGAAGCTGCCGAAGCTGTGGCGGTAGCGGGAGCGGATCAGCAGGAAGTTGTCGTCTTTGGCGTGCCTCGACTCGGGGGCGAACAC
>DASUQZ010000130.1:0-6352 GCA_036280335.1 Solirubrobacterales bacterium | reverse complement strand
CGACCGGCGTCCTGCCGTTCTTGGCCGCCCACTCCTCCGAGGCGACGACCACGGCGGCGGCACCGTCGTTGACCCCGGGCGAGTTGCCGGCGGTATGGGTCGCGTCGTCGCCGCCGATCGCCTTCAGCTTGGCGAGCGTCTCGATCGAGGTGTCGGGGCGAATCGCCTCGTCGGCCTCGACGACGGTGTCGCCCTTCCGTCCCTTGACCGTGACCGAGACGATCTCCTCGGCGAGCAGCCCATCCTCGGTCGCCTTGTGGGCGAGCCGGTGGGAGCGCTCCGCGAAGCGGTCCATGTCGGGCCGCGTGATCTCCAGCTCGTTGGAGACCTCGCTGGCCTCGTTGATCATCTGCTTCTCGGTGAAGGGGTTGGTGAGCCCGTCATGGGTCATCGCGTCGAGCGCCTTGACGTCGCCCATCCGGAAGCCGAAGCGGGCGTTCGGCAGCAGGTAGGGCGCGCTGCTCATCGACTCCATGCCGCCGGTGACGGCGACGCTGGTGTCGCCGGCGCGGATCGCCTGGTCGGCGAGGCCGAGCGTGCGCATGCCGGAGGCGCAGACCTTGTTGACGGTCTCGGAGGGCACCTCCTTGGGGATGCCGCCCTTGATCTGGGCCTGGCGCGAGGGGATCTGGCCCTGGCCGGCCTGCAGGACCTGGCCGAAGACGACCTGCTCGACCTGCTCCGGGGCGACGCCCGAGCGGTCGAGCGCGGCCTCGATCGCGTGGCCGCCGAGGTCGGTGGCGTCGAGAGAGGAGAGTCCGCCGCCCATCTTCCCGAAGGGAGTGCGCGCGGTACCGAGGATCACTGAGCTGGGCATCTACTGCCTTTCCTTTCCTAAGTTCGTCCGGCCTGGCGCATGGCCCGCCAGGTCCAGCGGGTGACGATACCGACAGTGGCCGTAGACTCGCGGCCGATGAAGGTCGAGATTGCCCAGACCGAGCTGCGGGAGACGATGGTCGACGTGCTGGTCGTCGGTCTCTACGACGGGGAACCGGAGCCGGAGGGAATCGGGATCGTGCCCGGCGCCAACAAGGCGGAGGCGGGCTTCAAGAAGCTGAGGACCTTCCACCTCGACGATCCCCAGTGGCTGGTGGTCGCCGGCCTGGGGGATCGAGAGGAGACCTCGCCCGAGCGGCTGCGGGTCGCCGCCGCGCTGGCGGCGAAGGAGGCGGCGCGGCTGGAAGCGCGCTCGCTGGCCTGGGCGCTGCCCGAGACCGGCGACGACGAGGCGGCCGCCGAGGCGCTGGTGACGGGGACGGTGCTCGCCTCGCACCGCTTCGACCGCTTCAAGTCGGCGGACCCCGACGAGGCGCCGCCGCGCCTGGAGTCGATGACCCTGCTGGGGCCGGCGGAGCTGCACGAGGCGGCGGAGGCGGGGCGCATCGCCGCCGAGGCGCAGAACCGGGCGCGGGAGCTGCAGAGCACCCCGGCCAACGTCGCCACCCCGACCTTCCTCGCCGAACGCGCCGAGGAGATCGCGGCGGCCAACGAGAGCGTCACCGTCGAGGTCCTCGGCCGGCCGGAGATCGAGGCGAAGAAGATGGGCGGGCTGCTCGCGGTCAGCCAGGGCGGGCCGCAGGACCCGAAGCTGATCGTCCTGCGCTACGCCGGCGGCGGCTCGGGCCGGACGCTCGGCTTCGTCGGCAAGGGCGTCACCTTCGACACCGGCGGCATCTCCCTGAAGGGATCGGCCGGGATGCACGAGATGAAGATGGACATGTCCGGGGCGGCGGCCGTGCTCGAGGCCGTCGAGGCGATCGCCGAGCTGGAGCTCCCGATCGACCTGATCGCCGTCGTCCCCTCCACCGAGAACATGCCTTCGGGAACCGCGATCAAGCCCGGGGACGTGATCACCCAGTACAACGGCAAGACCGTCGAAGTGAACAACACCGACGCCGAGGGGCGGCTGATCCTCGCCGACGCCCTCGCCTACGCGATCGAGCAGGGCGCCGAGCGGGTGATCGACCTCGCCACTCTGACCGGGGCGGTCACGATCGCCCTCGGCTCCACCTATGCGGCGCTTGTCTCCAACGACGACGCGCTGGCCGAGGAGGTCGGCCGCGCCGGCGCCGCGAGCGGCGAGCTGACCTGGCGCCTGCCTCTGCACCCCGAGTACAAGGCGCTGATGAAGGGGAAGGTCGCCGACCTCTCCAACCTCGCCTCGAAGCGCAAGGCGGGGACGATCTCCGCCGCCTCCTTCCTCGAGGAGTTCGTCGGCCAGACCCCCTGGGCGCACATCGACATCGCCGGCACCGCCTGGGACGTCGGCCGCGAGTACGTCGGCAACGACGCCAGCGGCTTCGGCGTGCGGCTCTTGGTGGAGCTCGCCCGGCATCTCGCCGCCTAGGAGTCCTCGCCGAGGATCATGCAGGTGGAGGTGCCGCTGGCGAGGAGCTTGCCGCTGTCGGCCGCGGTCAGCACCGCCTCGGCAGTCGCCTGCCTGCGGCCGCGGTAGAGGACGGTTGCCTCGCAGAGGACCCGCCCCGTGTCGCGGGTGAGCGGTCGCACGAACTTCGCCTCCAAGCCGAGCGAGGTGTAGGCGACGCCGGCCGGCAGGGTCGTGTGGACCGCGCAGCCGAGGGCGGAGTCGAGCAGGGTCGCGGCGTAGCCGCCGTGGACGACGCCGATCGGGTTGTAGTGCTCCTCGCCGGGTTCCCCCTCGAAGACCACCCTCCCCTCCTCCAGCTCGACCGGCCGCAGCCGCATCGTCACCGCGATCGGCGGCGGCGGCAGCTCGCCGGCGACGACCGCCTTCATGTAGTCGATGCCGGCCATCGTCGCCCCGACCGAGGCCGTCACCACCGGGTCCTCCCAGACGAGGGTGCGGCTGCGGCCGTTCTCGCTCACCTGATCTCCAGCCTGCGGGCGTCGGCGGTGCGCCGCGGCTCGCGCGGCTGCGCCGGGTAGTGCAGGTCGGCGCTGATCTCCTCCTCGGTGATCGCGATGCGGGGCTTGCGGTGCCGCTGTTGATGCCTGTTTCTCGGGATCAGCCTCATGGTTTCCTCCGATCGGCTGTTGGCTTAGTTGCATCAAGCAACTGATCTGTCCCGGACCCTAGCCCAGTGAGTTGCTTGATGCAACCAAGTGTGCGAAGATCACAGAATGCTGCGGCGCGACTATCCGGCTCTCGAGGACTGCTCGGTCGCCAAGGCGCTCGAGGTGATCGGCGAGCGCTGGTCGCTGCTGATCGTCCGCACCGTGATGCACGGCAACCGGCGCTTCGGGGAGATGCAGGAGTCGCTCGGCATCGCCCGCAACGTCCTTTCCGCCCGCCTGGAGCGGCTGGTCGAAGAGGACATCCTCGAACGGCGCGCCTACCAGGAAAGCCCGCCTCGCTACGAGTACTTCCTGACCCAGAAGGGCCTCGACCTCTGGCCGGCGCTGATCGCCCTGCTGCACTGGGGCGACCGCTACTCCCCCGCCCCCGACGGCCCCCGGCGCCTGATCGTCCACAAGGAGTGCGGCGGCACCGTCAGCGAACGGGGAATCTGCGAAAGCTGCGGCCAGCTCCTCCACGCCCGCGACGCCAAGCAGGTGCCGGGGCCGGGGACGAGGGAAAAACTCCCCGCGAGCGCCGGCGCGGCCGACTAACTCGACTCCCCCTCCGCTTCGCGCTTGCGGATCTCGTCGGCGAGCTCGACGTACTCCATGACCATCAGCTGATCCTTTGCGCGGTTTGCCGCTCGCTTCATCGCGATCAGGTGGTCGAGCGAGCCAATCCGTACCGGCGTCCCGAAGACTTCCTCGATCTTCGAATCCCTGCGGAGCTCCTCATAGCTCCTGATTCCCGAGATGTCTCCCAGGATGTCGAAGCTGCCGAACTCGGTGTCGAAGGTGAAGTTGGAGCCGCTCGCGAGAGTCTCCACCTCCAACTGAAACGGCAGATCCGCCGGAGCACCTCGAAGCGCCACGCCGATTTCCCGCAGGGCATCAACAAGTCGTCCGAGATTCGATCGATCGCGCGAGTAGGCCACGTCGAGGTCGTAGGTCGGGTACGACGAGCCATGGGCCAATCCAGCCAAGCCGCCGACAAGGACGAAGTCGACTCCGTGCCGATCGAGCGCCTGCAGAAGGGGCTGCGGCTGAAGCGGCTTGCCTAGATCCTCGAGCGTCATGTCTCCTCAAGTCCCGCGGCATCCGCTTTTCTCCCCCGGTTCTCCCTCACCAGGTCCGCAAACTCCAGCCCTCTCTGGATGCGCTGCTCTGGAGTGAAGCCCAAGTTCTTCCGGTTGAGCGTCAGGTCGATCCCGGTCTCCCGCTCCCTCACGTCGAGCACGAGCTCCTCGCCCAGGAGATGAAGGAGCTCTGTGAGGGTCTGCACGGTTGGCGAGATGCGTTCCCTCTCGATTCGAGAAATAGCCGATTGGGTGGTCCCAGCCCGAATCGCCAAGCGCTCCTGGCTGAGTCCGTGGCGAATCCGGGCTTCTCTGAGCAGGCGTCCGGGTTCAAGATCCATAGCTGATAAGCGATCATCGCATATAAGAGATGATCACTCACCCCGGGATCTTCCCAGGACGCCCGCTAGTTTTGAAGGACCAGCGAAAGGGCGACGAGGAGGAACGGATGGCGACGGCGGCTGAGCTTCAGGTCAAAAGCAGGATCTTCATCGGCGGCGAGTGGGTCGAGCCCATCGCGGCCAAGCCGATCGAGGTGGTGAACCCGGCCACCGAGGAGGTGATCGGGACGATCCCCGGCTGCGCGGCCGAGGACGCCGATCGCGCCGTCACCGCCGCACGAGAGGCGTTCGCGAGCTGGGCCCAGACCTCGCGCGAGGAGCGCGCCGGCTACATCGCCGCGATCGCCGCGGGGCTGAACGAGCGCGCCGAGGAGATCGCCGCGACGATCACCCAGGAGTTGGGGATGCCGCTGAAGCTGAGCCAGATCGTCCAGGTGGGGCTGCCGGCCTCGCAGTTCGCGGCGACGCCGCAGCTGATGGAGGAGGTGGCGTGGGAGGAGGAGATCGGCAACTCGCGGGTGATCCGCGAGCCGGTCGGCGTGGTCGGCGCGATCACGCCGTGGAACTACCCGCTGAACCAGATCGCCGCCAAGGTCGCGCCGGCGCTCGCCGCCGGCTGCACGATCGTGCTGAAGCCGAGCGAGGTGACGCCGCTGAACGCCTTCCTGCTGGCCGAGGTGATCGAGGCCGCCGGGCTGCCCGCCGGCGTCTTCAACCTCGTCACCGGCACCGGGCCGGTGGTCGGCGAGGCGATCGCCGCCCACCCCGGCATCGACATGGTCTCCTTCACCGGCTCGACCCGAGCCGGGCGCCGGGTCAGCGAGCTGGCCGCGGCGACGGTGAAGCCGGTGGCGATGGAGCTCGGCGGCAAGTCTCCGAACGTGCTCCTCGACGACGTCGACCTCGAGAGGGCGGTTCCCGACGGAGTCAGCAAGTGCTTCCTCAACAGCGGCCAGACCTGCAGCGCCCTGACCCGGATGCTGGTCCCGCGCCAGCGCCTGGCCGAGGCCGAGCAGCTGGCCAAGGCGGCGGCCGAGACCTTCACGCCCGGAGATCCGTTCGATTCGTCGACCCGCCTCGGGCCGCTCGTCTCGGACGTCCAGCGCGACCGCGTCCGCGGTTACATCGAGCAAGGCGTCGCGGAGGGCGCCCGCCTGATCACCGGCGGCGCGGAGCCGCCGGAGGGTCTCGAGCGGGGCTACTTCGTCCGCCCCACCGTCTTCTCAGAGGTCGAGGCGGAGATGACGATCGGGCAGGAGGAGATCTTCGGTCCGGTGCTGGTCATCCAGCCTTACGAGGGCGAGGACGACGCCGTCCGCATCGCCAACTCGACCCCGTACGGCCTCGCCGGCGGCGTCTGGTCGGCCGACACCGACCGCGCGATCGCCGTCGCCCGCCGCATCCGCACCGGCCAGGTCGAGATCAACGGCGGCCGCTTCAACCCCAACGCCCCCTTCGGCGGCTACGGCCAGTCGGGCCACGGCCGCGAGAACGGCCGCTACGGGATCGAGGAGCTGCTGCAGGTCAAGGCCCTGCAGCTCTAGGCCGGGCGGCCCGTCAGGGCTGCGGCAGGTACTCGTTGGTGAGCAGGTCGGAGACGGGCGGCTTGCGCTTGATCAGCCCCTGGTCGTACATCCAGTCGACGAGCCGATCCGCTTTCTCCTCGCTCATCCGAAAGCTCTCGGAGAGCAGCGGCAGCGTCGCGTCGACTTCAGCCTTCGTGGCGGGAGTGAGCGGCTTGCCTTCCTCGGCGGCGACGATCTCGGCGGCGACTTCGGGGTCTCGGAGTGCCTCGGCGGTGCCGCGGGCCATCGTCGAGATGAAGTCGCGAATCGAATCCGGATCCTCGGCCAGGCGGTCGGGGCGAGCTATCAGCACCAGTTCTTCGAAAGGGGG
>DASUQZ010000129.1:0-7476 GCA_036280335.1 Solirubrobacterales bacterium | reverse complement strand
GAGCCCGGCCTTCTGCCCGAGGGAAGCGCGGTCAGGACCGGCCAGGTGATCGGCTACGTCGGCGACACCGGCGCCTCGCAGGGCTGCCATCTGCACTTCGAGCTGTGGTCGGCTCCGGGTTGGTATGAGGGCGGGCAGTTCATGGACCCGACGCCTCTGCTCAAACGCGCCGACCGCTACAGCTGAGCCCCGGCGACCGCGACCTTCGCCCGCAGCAGCTCGAGGCTTCCGAAGCCCGTGCGCAGGGAGCCGTAGCGCTCGGGCGCCTCGAAGCCCGCCTCCTCGACGAAGGCCGGCAGGCGCCCGGCGCGGTGGTCGGCGGTGTAGGCGAAGCCGTCGATCGCCTGGACGATGTAGAAGACGGCGCTCATCAGCGGATCGGCGGGCCTGCCCCAGTCGGCGATGTGCAACCGCCCGCCGGGCTTGAGGACGCGCCTGATCTCAGCCAGCGCCCGGCGCTTGTCCTCCGGCAGGAGGTGGTGCAGGACGAGCGAGATCGTGACGACGTCGGCGCTGGCGTCTTCCGCCGGCACCTCCTGGGCGAGCCCTTCCTGCCAGCGGATCGCGGAGGCGCCCGGCTTCCCCTTCGCGATCCCGAGGATTTCGGCATCCCCGTCGATGCCGATCACCTCGGCGTCGGGGCGACCCTTCGCCAGCGCCAGCGCGAAGGTGCCGGTGCCGCAGCCGAGGTCGAGTGCGGTTCCCCCCTCGGGGAGGTCGGCGTCCACCCGCTCCAGCATCGCTCGACGGAAGTGCCCTTCGCGCATCGTCAGCGCCAGGATCGGGTCGTAGAGGCGCGAGAAGACGCGCCAGCGGGCGGCGGGGATGTAGCGCGGTTCAGCCTCTTGGGACATGTCCGACCTCCTGTAGGAAAAGGCTAGTCTTCTGAGCTCGATGTCGGCGGGAAAATCCAGCCGGGGGAGTACGGTCCGGATCGGTGCGGTGTGGGTCGTGCTGCTCGGCCTCACGCTGCTGCTCGCGGCGTGCGGCGAGGAGGACTCGGCAAGCAGCGGCGGCGCGGACTTCGCCGTCGAAGCGAGCCACATCCACGGCCTCGGAGTGAACCCTGCCGACGGCTCGCTGTTCATCGCCACCCACGGCGGGCTCTTTCGCGCCGACCCGGGCTCCGGGGCGCCGAGCCGCATCGGCAAGGCGGGCTATGACCTGATGGGGTTCACCGTCGCCGGACCGGACCGCTTCCTTGCCTCCGGCCACCCGCCGCTCGATGAAGCTGACTCCCCCCACCTCGGCCTCGTCGAGTCGAGCGACGGCGAGAGCTGGGAGGAAGTCTCCCTCGGCGGCCGGGCAGACTTCCACGTCCTGCGCTACTCCGGCGGGGCGATCTACGGCTTCAACGGCCTCGACGGTCGGCTGATGGTCAGCACCGACGAGGGAACCTCCTGGAGCTCGGAGCAGGTGCCGGCGCCGCTCTTCGACCTCGCGGTCGACCCCCAGGACCCCACCCACATCGTCGCCGCCACCGAAGGGGGGCTTTTCGAGGCGGTGTCGGGCGGCGAGAAGTGGAAGCAGATCGAAGGCCCGCTCGGTCTGCTGGCCTGGCCCGAGCCCACCTCCCTCTTCCTCGTCGACGGCCAAGGGCGCGTCTCGGTTAGCGAAGACGGAGCCCAAAGCTGGGGCTCGCGTGGCGCCCTCCCCCAGACGCCGGTCGTCCTCTACGCCGTCTCGGCAACCGAGCTGTATGCGGCGATGCCCGAAGGGGCCGTGCTGCGCTCGAGCGACGGCGGCAGTAGCTGGACGCCGCGCGTGCAGCCCTAGCTGCGGCGAGCGCTCTCCGACTTCCTTGCTCAAAGCCCTCTGATCTTTCCTACACTTCGTAGGAAAGCGCCGGACACGGACGGCGAGTCGATGCGGGAGAAGGGAGGAAGCGATGGACAGGCGATGGATTGCGATCGTGCTCGTGGTTCTCGTGGTCGCTGCCGGCGCGGCGGTCGCGATCGCCAGCTCGGGCGGCGGCTCTGAGGAACCGGCGGGCTCCACGTCCGGCATGCACACGATGCCCAACGGCGAAGTCATGCCGAGCGAAGGGATGCCCTAGCGGCAACGAACATCGGTTTGACCTTCAGGCCCTCTGTGGGCTGCGCTCGGCGCCCGCCGCCACGCTCACGCCCGCACCGGCCGCTGCTCCCTGCTCCCGGTGGGCGGCGAACTTGCGCAACCGCAGCGAGTTGGTGACGACGAAGACGCTGGAGAACGCCATAGCGGCGCCGGCGATGATCGGGTTGAGGAGGCCGGCGGCGGCAAGGGGCAGGGCGGCGACGTTGTAGGCGAAGGCCCAGAAGAGGTTGCCCTTGATCGTCGCCAGGGTGCGGCGGGAGAGGCGGATCGCGTCGCCGACGGCGCGCGGGTCGCCGGAGATCAGGGTGATGTCGGAGGCCTCGATCGCGACGTCGGTGCCCGTCCCGATCGCCAGGCCGAGGTCGGCCTGGGCCAGCGCCGGGGCGTCGTTGACACCGTCGCCGACCATCGCCACGACCCTGCCCTCGCCCTGCAGGCGCTCGACGACCGCCGCCTTCTCGGCCGGCAGCACTTCGGCGATCACCTCCTCGATCCCGACTTCGGCGGCGACCGCCCTCGCGGTTGCCTCGTTGTCGCCGGTGAGGAGCACCGGCCGCAGTCCGAGCTCCTTCAACTGCTTAACCGCCTCGGCGCTGCATGGCTTCAGGGTGTCGGAGACGACGAGAAGGGCCTGGAGCGCACCGTCCCAGCCGACCGCGATCGCCGTCTGCCCGAGTGCTTCGGCCTCCTCACGCGCCCCCTGCAGCTCGGGCGGCAGCTGCATCGCCCAGTCGGCGAGGAAGCTGACCCGGCCGACGATGACGCCGTGGCCCTCGACGACGCCCTGGACGCCGAGCCCGGAGTGATTGGCGAAGTCCTCGACCGCCGGCAGGCCGCCCAGCTCACTCTTTGCATGGGCGGCGATTGCCTGGGCGATCGGGTGCTCAGAGGCGTCCTCGAGCGCCCCGGCCAGGCGCAGCACCTCGGCCTCGTGCGCTCCGTGGGCGAGCCGGATGCCGACCACCGCCATCTCGCCGCTGGTCACCGTCCCGGTCTTGTCGAGCACGACCGTGTCGATCTGGCGCGTTGACTCCAGCACTTCCGGCCCTTTGATCAGCAGGCCGAGCTGCGCCCCGCGGCCGGTCCCGACCAAGAGCGCCGTCGGCGTAGCCAGCCCCAGAGCGCAGGGGCAGGCGATGATCAGCACCGCGACGGCGGCGGTGAAGGCGAAGGTCGCCCCCGCCCCGTTGCCGAGCCAGAAGCCGAGGGTGGCGGCGGCGAGGGCGATCACGATCGGCACGAAGACGCCGCTGATCCGGTCGGCCAGCCGCTGGACCGGCGCCTTGCCCGACTGCGCCTCGGTGACGAGACGGGCGATCTGCGCCAGAGCGGTGTCCTCGCCGACGCGGGTCGCGCGGACCACGAGGCGCCCGCCGACGTTGATCGTGGCGCCGATGATCTCCTGCCCCGGCCCCACTTCGACCGGGACCGACTCGCCGGTAACGAGCGACTGGTCGACCGCCGAGGAGCCGCCCTCCACGATCCCGTCGGTTGCGACCTTCTCGCCGGGGCGGACGACGAAGCGGTCGCCCACGCCGAGCTGCTCGACCGGGATCCGTGCCTCGTTCCCCTCCGCGTCGAGGACGGCGACGTCCTTGGCGCCGAGGTCGAGCAGCGCCTCAAGCGCCGCGCCCGCCCGCCGCTTCGCCCGCGCCTCGAAGTAGCGGCCGGCGAGGATCAAGGTGGTGACGACGGCGGCCACCTCGAGGTAGATGTGGTCGGAGGCGGTGCCGCGCTCGGTGATCAGCTCGAAGGGCATCGTCATCCCCGGCATCCCCGCGTCGAGGAAGAAGAGCGCGACCACCGACCAGCCCCAGGCGGCCAGGGTGCCGACCGAGATCAGGGTGTCCATCGTCGCGGCACCGTGGCGGAGGTTCTGCCAGGCGGCCTTGTGGAAGGGCCAGCCCGCCCACAGCACGATCGGGGTGGCGAGCTGCAGGGCGAGCCACTGCCAGTTGCGGAACTGCAGCGGCTCGATCATCGAGAGCAAGAGGACGGGCAGCGAGAGAACCGCCGCGAAGATCAGCCGGCGACGGAGATCGGCGGTGGGGTCGGTGGCGGCGGTCGTCTCCTCCTCAGTCCCGGACGCCGGAAGTCGTTGTAGGCGAGCGAGTGGTCGGCGACCTCGATCGCCAGGCGCTTCACCGCCGGGTCCATCGAGGGGCCCTTGCAGCGAAGCCGAGTAGCCGACCTTCTCGACCGCCCCGACCAGCTCCTCGAGGGCGACGCGCTCGGGGTCGAAGCTGACGGTCGCTCGCTCGGTCGCGAAGTTGACCGTCGCCTCGACTCCCTCGAGCTTGTTGAGGCTCTTCTCGATGCGCCCGGCGCACGAGGAGCAGGTCATGCCCTCGATCGGCAGCTCCAACCGCTCTCCCTTCGCCTGTCCGACCCCTTGGCTCATCGCGCCACCACGACCGTGAACTGCGCCGTCTGCACGGCGCCTTCGTGCTTGAACTGGAGGTAGAGCCGGTAGTGGCCAGGGGTCGGGAAGTTGGCCGCGAAGGCGATCTCCTCGGCGCCGGCCCCCGGTCCCTGCCCGGCCACATCGCCGTGTCCGTGCCCACCCTCGGCTTCCTCGGGATGGACGTGGAGGAAGGCCAGGTCACCCTCGCGGAGCGCGACCAGGTGGCCCTTCGCGCCGAGGTAGGGCGAGAGGTCGTGGACCGGCCGGCCGTTCCTCGCGACGCTGAAGGTGAGCGAGGTCGGCTCGCCGGCTAGCGGGTTGTCGGCCTGCAGCTGCACCTCATAGCCGTTGGTCTCGTAGTTGGCGCTCGGCGCCGGGAACGGCCGCGCCTCGAACTCGCCTCCGGAGACGAAGATGTCGCTGGCGAGCGTGTGCTGCTCGCCGTCGACCGAGAAGTCGGCGAAGGCACGGTAGACGCCTGGCTCGGCGAACTCGACCGGGACGGTCCAGGTCCCGGCCGCATCCATCTCGGGATGCAGGTGCCGGAACTGCGTGCCATCGCGACGCACGACGATCAGGTGCATCCGGCGCTCGTGCAGCTCGTCGAAGTCGGTAACCGGCAGACTGCCTGCCTCCTCGATTGAGAAGTGCAGCTCGCGCGCCTCGCGGCGGGCTAGCTGGGTCGGGCTGATCCGCAGCGTGTAGCCGCCCTCGGAGATCCCGAGTCCGGCCGGCGCGGCCATCTCTCTATGTGCGGTGTGGGCCTCCATCGTCTCCTCCGTTCCTTCGTCTTTGCTTTGGACCGCGTGTGCTTCGCCGTGGGCGCCGGTGTCCTCGGTCTCCGCCGGCTCGACCAGCGAGCCCACGGCAACGGCCGCAGCGAAGATCGCCAAAAGCCCGGCGAGGAAGACGACGATTCGACCCGGCGCGCTCATGCCTGCTCAGGCTCGTATCCGGCCTCGCGGATCGCCTCGGTCACCTGGGCGGCCTCGACGCCCTCGCCCTCGACCTCGACCCGCTTGGCGTCGAGATCGACCTTCACGTCGCTGACGCCGGCCACCTTGCCGACGGCATCAGAGACCGCCTGGACGCAGTGGCCACAGCTCATGTCCGGTACTTGCAGCGTCAGGGTCATTGAGAGCCTCCGTTGATAGGGGTAGGGGGTATTTGCGAAAAGCCTACCACATACCCGCTAGGGGTATATACTCCGGTGACCGACAACCCCTCATGGAGGACGTAGAGATGGACGAGAGCACTGCCCAGCATCCGGGCTACATCGAGAACAAGGAGAAGGTCAAGAATCGCCTGCGCCGGATCAGCGGCCAGATCGGCGGCATCGAGCGGATGGTCGACGAAGAGCGCTACTGCATCGACATCCTCACCCAGATCTCCGCCGCCCAGGCGGCGATCGACAAGGTCGCCCTCGCCCTGCTCGACGAACACACCCGCCACTGCGTCGTCGGCGCCGAGAACCCGGAGACGCGCGTGGAGAAGACCGAGGAGATGATGGAGGCGGTCGGCCGGCTGCTGAAAAGCCGCTGAGGCCTGACTCCTACACTGCGTCGGGAAAGCGAGGAGCCATGACCGAACCTCAAGCCACCATCCCCAAGGCAGCCCAGCGAGAGGACGGGCTCTGCACCGCCGTCCTCGAGGCGGGCGGCATGTTGCGCGCCTCGGAGAAGTCAGTGGTCGAGGCGGTGCTCGGGCGACGCCCTGGCGTCGTCGAGGTCGAGGCCAACCCGGTCGCCCAGACGGCGACGGTCACCTACGACCCGAGCGTCACCTCCGTCGAGGAGCTGAGCCGCTGGGTCACCGAGTGCGGCTACCACTGCGAAGGGCAGTCGGTCCCCGAGCACATCTGCGACCCGATGCTCGAGCCCGGCCAGGCGGCGCACGATCACCATCCTCCCGAGCACGAGGAGACGGGGCACGCCGGCCACGAAGGGATGTCGATGGCGGCGATGGTCGCCGACATGCGAAACCGCTTCCTGGTTGCGGTCCTGTTCTCGATCCCGATCGTGCTTTGGTCACCGATCGGGCGCGACGTCTTCGGCTTCGAGGCCGCGGTGCCGTTCGGGCTTCGCGAGGACGTCTTCACGCTGATCCTCAGCCTGCCGGTGATCTTTTACTCCTGCGCGATCTTCTTCACCGGCGCGGTGCGGGCGCTGCGGGCGCGGACTCTCGACATGATGGTCCTGGTCGCCGTCGCGGTCGGTGCCGGCTGGACCTACTCGCTCGTCATCACCCTGACCGGCGGCGGCGAGGTCTTCTACGAGGCGGCGACGGTGCTGGCCTCCTTCGTGCTGCTCGGCCACTGGTTCGAGATGCGGGCTCGGGGCGGCGCCAACGATGCGATCCGAACCCTGCTCGACCTCGCTCCGCCCAAAGCGCTCGTGATCCGAGACGGCGAGCCCCACGAGGTCCCCACCACCGAGGTGCAGGAGGGCGACCTGCTGCTGGTGCGGCCCGGCGCCAAGATCGCGGTCGACGGCATCGTCGAGGAGGGCGAGAGCGAGGTTGACGAGTCGATGGTGACGGGCGAGAGCCTGCCGGTCCACAAGGGGCCGGGATCGGAGGTGATCGGGGCGACGATTAATGCCAACGGCACCCTGCGGGTGCGGGCGACCAAGGTCGGGGCCGACACCGCGCTCGCCCAGATCGTCAAGCTCGTGCAGGAGGCGCAGAACTCCAAGGCGCCGGGCCAGAAGCTCGCCGACCGCGCCGCCTTCTGGCTCGTCTTCGTCGCTCTGATTGGCGGCGCCGCGACCTTCGCCGCCTGGATGATCTTCAGCTCCGAGCCGACCTCGACCGCGATCCTCTTCGCGATCACCGTCGTTGTGATCACCTGCCCCGATGCCCTCGGCCTCGCGACGCCGACCGCGATCATGGTCGGCAGCGGACTCGGCGCAAAACGGGGCGTCCTCTTCAAGAACGCGATCGCGCTGGAGACGTCAGCTCGCATCGAGGTGGTCGTGATGGACAAGACGGGCACGCTC
>DASUQZ010000128.1:0-3926 GCA_036280335.1 Solirubrobacterales bacterium | reverse complement strand
ACCGTGAGAAGGCTCGCGAGGGTTGCCGCGGAGCGCGCATACAGTTGACGGTGGTTGATCGTCGCGGCTTCGTTCCTAGCGTTTGTCATCGCTGCGAGGACGAAGTCGAACTTGGTATTGACCTTGTTCGGTTCGTCCTCGGTTCTCAGGTAAGGAGCTGCGACGGCGTACATGAAGAGGCCGGCGGTGATAAGCCAGGCGAGCAGGGCGCAGACGCCAAGGATTCGTACCCCTGCCGGTTCCCCGGCCAGATCGGCGAACGCCCCGGCCGTAACTACCGCAGCGGCGACGGCAGCGGCGATCGTGTATGCGTTCTGCGAATTCGCGCGGGCAGCGGTGGGAGTTTCAATCGCCTTCCGGTAGTAGGCATCGGCCACGGTTTGGTAGACCGTGTCCTCGATTTCACTCTGGGGAGATGAGGGTTGACCGGTACGGTCGGTCACAGCGCCTCCTCGAGCCGCAAACCCCACTCAGCTGCTTCACGCGTGTCGAGATGGACTACCCGCTGCTCGCTATCCACTGCATGCTGTACCTGCTCGACAAAGCGGGAAATGTCGAATTCCAGCCGCCCGGAAGGTAGCTCCGACGTATCGAGAGTGAGAACGAAATCCAGAGGAAGCATCGAGGTGAAGTCACGATCCTTTGACCACGCGGAGCGGAACATGGGCCAGATGACTTCTCCAGGTGGATCTGATGGGGCTGCCACACCAGCGCCTGCCGTGGCGTCGGCGCATCTAAGTACTACTACCGTTCCGTCCGGGCGCTCGTCCTGAACGAACACCGTACCGTTGCGGTCGTCGCGAGTCAGTACCGGTAGGGCTGCCATGCAGGCGGCAGCATCTCATTAACTACACAAGAGTCAAGTAATAAACTCTCGTGTTAGCTCAGTGGCCCTTTTCCATCTCCCGCTGCACGTCGGCCTCGGTGATCCGGTTGCTGGGGCCGTAGGCCTTCCAGCCCTGGACCACCACGGCGATGCCGATGCCGAGGATCACCCAGACCGGCCAGAAGTAGCCGCCGTCGCCGAGCAGCCAGATCACGACGCAGACGAGGATCGCGAAGATGCCGCCGGCCAGCATGCCCTTGAAGTCCTGCTTCAGCTTCAGGCGCTGGATCGCGAGCTCCCTCGCCCTGTCGGGCCTGTCGATGCCTTCCTCGACCATGGCGGCATCCTAGCCGCCATGGTCGAGGTCATGGCCGGGGAGCTAGGGGCAGATGACGATCAGGTGGAAGTCGGCGTCCTCGGGAGTGCCGTCTTTGCTTTTCGTCCGCACCTCGATCGCGTTCGGGTTCGCCGCCGACGTGTTGGTCTGGGCGTAGCCCGAGTTCGGCACCGAGGTGCCGGCGTTGTTCCTCGCCGCGACGTTGGCGCAGCCGGAGACGTTGAACGGGAAGCCGACGGTGACCGCGCCGCCGCCCTCGGTGGCGGCGATGTTGGGTCCGCTGGAGCGGGCGAGCGCCGCGTTGCCGGGACTGGCCGGGTTGTTGACGACCGCCCAGAAGGTGTGCGTCGCGACCTTCGCGAACGGCACCGTGCCGAGCTTGCGGTTGTTGATCTGGAACCCCGTCAGGGTGTTCTTCTTCAGCTTGCCGCCGCCGATCGTCTGCTTCTTGATCGCGCCGCCGTTGATCGTCTGCGCCGCGTAGGCGGTCCCTGCCAGCGCCGCGGTCAGGGCGATCAGCGCCACCACCATCGCCGGCGAGGGGCGCCTCTTCATGAGCGTCTTCATCCTGGACTCCCTTCCAGTGTCTTTGGCCGAGTACCCGAAACCAAGTAACCCGCCGGGAGGCGAGTCGGTTCGGTCGCGCTACCCAGGGAGTGAGGAAACGAAGCGCTCGAAGGCGGCCATGTCGGTGACCGCGGGCCCGTGGCCGGGGAGGATCAGCGAAGGCTCGAGCTCGGCGAGCTTGCGGATCGAGCGGCGGTTCTCCTCCATGTCATAGGTGAAGACCGGCGGCGGCTCCTTGATCCCCGGCAGCCCGGTGGCGTAGCTCATGTTGCGGATCACGTCGCCGCAGATCGCCACCCGGTCGCTCTCGCGGAAGTAGACCACGTGGCCGCGCGAGTGACCCGGCGTGTGGACGACGCGGAAGCCGGCGACCTCGTCGCCCTCCTGGAGGACGCGGTCGACCTCATACGGCGGGCCCTGCCAGATCGAGGCGACCAGGCGGTTGACCGGGTTCGACCGCGAGGCCTCCTGGACCGGACGCCGCCCCTCCATCGCGTCGACGTCCTCGGCGTGGCAGGCAAGCGGAACCCCGCGCGCTTCGCAGACGTCCTTGGCCACGCCCTGGTGGTCGGGGTGGACGTGGGTCAGGGCCAGCATCGAGATCTCCCGCCCCTCGAGCTCGGCGAAGATCCGCCGCCGGTCCCAGGTGCGGCCGGCGTCTACGAGCACGTCCTCGGCGAGGTAGACGTTGATGGTCGGGGCCGGGAACTCCTTCAGCCGCCAGACGCCGGGGGCGAGGTACTTCAATGCGAGATCCCCAGGGTGTCGCGCGGCTCGCCGCTGTGCTGGGCGAGCTCTTCGAGGCGGGCGATCTTCCGTTCGCCTTCCAGGCGCGCCGGGTGGTCGGCCGGCAGCGGCGCGATCAGGCGGCGGATGCGGTTGCGCACCTGCAGGGCGAAGTGGGGGGTGACGGGGCCGGCGAGGGCGCGGATGTCCTCGACGGTGATCTCCTTGGCCTGCGCCAGCAGCTGGGGGTTCTCGGACTCGCTCATTCTTCGCCGCCTATTTTGGCCAGCTCGGCGAGCTCGTTCACTTCCGCCTGCTGGCTGACGTCGATCGCCGCTTCGTCGCCGATCACCCAGACGTGGTTGTAGAAGGCGCGGGTGGGGTCGGTGGTGTAGCCCGGCTTGAGGTCGAGGAAGTAGCTGCGCACGGCGTCGGGGAGCCTATCGGCGGCTTCGGTGAGCAGCAGCGGCCCCCAGGTGCCGGAGGCCGAGAGGGGCGCCGCCGCGGCCGCGTTCGCCGGCGAGTCGCTGCGGGCGAGGACGAAGCCGTGGCCGGGGTCGTTGACGTTCCAGCCGAAGCTGCCCTGGTCGTAGCGGGCGAGGGCGAGCGCGCTGGCGGCGGGGTCCTTGCCGGCCACCCGCTCGACGCGCCCCGCGATCTCGTCGATTTCCTCGACGACGTCTTTGGAGATCGCCGCCGACGGTCCGAGCACGAAGACCGGCGCCTTCGGGTGCTTCTCGAGCGCTTTGGCGGTCGCCGCCGGCAGTTTCCTCGCCCCGGAGAAGAGGACCGGGTCGCCGGAGCGCGCCGCCCAGGCGGCCGCCGGCATCGCGAACTCGGGGCTGTCGCTGGAGGCGACGACGATGTGCTCGGGGGCCTCGCCGAAGAGCCGATCGCGCAGGGTGGCGAGCTGGGCGGCGGTGGCGGCGGGGTCGCCCGCGTCGATCGGGAGCCCCTGGCCCGGGCGCTCCGGTACGGCGACCTCGCCGATCACGAAGAGGGAGACGCCGCCGGTCTCCTCGCTGCCCTGCGGGTCGAGCGCGGCGAGCGCTTCGTCGGTCACCTTGGGGATCTCCGCCCGGTCGGAGAAGAGGATCGGCGCGCGGACCGGGGAGGCCATCAGCACGGAGGCGGCGATCGCGCCGCCCCAGTCGCCTTCGTCGACCAGCGTCACCGCCGCCGGCCGCTGCTCGGCGGTGGTGGAGGGGAACGCGGCCAGCGCCGCGCCCGCCGCGTTCGCGGCCGCGTCGGCGCCGCCGATCCGGACCGTGTTGTTGGTGGCGAAGCTGGGATAGCCGAGCGCTTCGGCGGTCTGGGAGGCGGGCGCCTCGTCGGGGCCCTCGGCCGTTGCGGGGGCGGGCGCCGGCGCCTCGGGAGCGGCCTCCTCCTCGCCGCCGCTGCTGCCCCAGATGACGGCGGCGACGATGAAGGCGAGGGCGAGGACGACGAGCCCGATCAGCAGCCTCGGCG
>DASUQZ010000127.1:0-4242 GCA_036280335.1 Solirubrobacterales bacterium | reverse complement strand
GCTCGACCATCACCTTGCACTGCTTCCAGGTGGCGTCGTCCTGCATCTTGCCGTCGATCATGTGGACGCCGCGGCCGTCGGGGATCGCCTCGATCACCTTCTTGGCGAACTTGACCTCGTCCGGCGGCGGGCTGAAGACCTGCTTGGCGATCCCGATCTGGACCGGGTGCAGCGACCAGGCGCCGACGCAGCCCATCAGGAAGGCGGCGCGGAACTGGGTCTCGCAGCCGGCGGTGTCCTTGATGTCGCCGAACGGCCCGTAGAAGGGGAGGATTCCGGCGGAGGTGCAGGCGTCGACCATGCGGGCGATCGAGTAGTGCCAGAGGTCCTGCTGCGCGCTGACGCGGTCGGCCTCGGGGTTCTCCGGGTCCTCCGGGTCCTCCATCACGCGGTAGCCGGGGTGGCCGCCGCCGACGCGGGTGGTCTTCATGCGGCGGGCGGCGGCGAGGTCGGCGGGCCCGAAGCTCATCCCCTGCATGCGGGGGCTGGCGTTGGCGATCTCCTCCAGGTTGACGACCCCCTGCGGGGTCTCGAGGATCGCGTGGACGAGGATCGGCCGCGACAGCCCGGCTTTGGCCTCGAGCTGGGCGAGCAGGCGGTCCACGTAGTGGATGTCGTGGGCGCCCTCGACCTTCGGGACCATGATCACCTCGAGCTGCTCGCCGATCTCGGTCACCAGCTGCGTGAAGTCGTCGAGGACCCAGGGGCTCTCCAGCGCGTTGACGCGGGTCCAGAGCGAGGTCTGGCCGAAGTCGTTCTCCTTGGCCGCCTGGATCAGGCCGGCGCGGGCGGCCTCCTTGCGGTCGACCGGCACCGCGTCCTCGAGGTTGCCGAGGAGGATGTCGGTTTTCTCGGCGATGGCGCCGGCCTTGGCGACCATCTTCTCGTTCGAGAAGTCGAGGAAGTGGATCATCCGCGAAGGCTTCACCGGGATCTCGCGAAGCGGCTCCGGTGCGCCGATCGCCTGCGGCAGGAAGAAGTCTCTGGGGTGTCTCACGCTGCTCCTCGAGTCGTTTCCGGGGTCTGGGGGCGGCTAAATCTATTCACCGCGCCGGTTTGCCGCCTCCAGCGAGCCTAAATTCCCTGCTATCGAGGGATCGCAGCGCGACACCACCCAGGACTGGATCGTCCCCCGCGACGCCGTGCCGACCGTGAGCGAGCTGGAGGCGCGGATCGACGAGGCCGTGGTGATCGCCCGCGCCTCCGAAGAGGGCGTGCGCGAGGTGGGCGAGATCGCGCTCGACGCGGCGCGGCAGGCGCGGCGGGCGGCGGAGGCGGCCGAGGAAAGCGCGCGGGCGGCAAAGGATGCGGCTCAGGCGAGCGCGACGGGGCCGGCGGGTCCTGTCGCCGCAGGGGACCCACCGCCCCTTCCGGTAGCTAAAGTTTCCTCCGGGGCGGTACCCCCTACGGCGCCACCCCCCGGCAGTGACCTCGAGCTCGAGACGCCTACGCCTGAGGACGACTCTCCTCGCGAAGAGGAGGCGGCTCCGGAGCCGCAGCCTCGGTTCGAGGAGCGGTTTCGGCGGTTCAGCGAGAGAGCTGATCGGCTATCTGGGCGTCTGCGGGCGCTGCAGGACCACCCGCGGCATCAGGCAGGCCCCAGCGCTGCCGCAATGCGGCGGCGAGGCGACGGCTGAGCGGGCCGGTTCCCGGCAGCGGCGCGCCGTCGAGCTCGATCGCGGGTTCGACGCCGCGCACCGAGTTGGTGAGGAAGACCTCCTGCGCCGCGAGCAGGTCGTCCCGGCGCAGCGGCCCTTCGCGCGCCGCGACCCCTTCCTCCCTCGCGATCTCCTGGATCGCTGCCCGGGCCATGCCGGGGAGGATGCGCCCGTCCGCCGCCGGTGTCCAGAGGGTGCCCTCGCGGACCGCGAAGAGGTTCGCCCACCCCGCCTCGAGCAGTTCCTCTCCATCGCAGATCAGCTGACCGGCGCCCGTCTCGGGCCGGTCCATCCCGGTGCGGTCGACCCACTTGTAGGGGCCGTGGCCGCCCGGCCGGCTCGTCGTTCGCAGCCGCGCCCCGTTCTCCGGCGAGGGGAACATGATCCTCGGGTCGACCGGCCGGACCCTGACCTCCAGCTCCAGCCCGGCGCCGTCCGGCACCGCCGTCAGGCGCAGCCTTCCCAGCTTGGACTCCGCCGCCACGGCACGTGCGCGCTCGGCCGCATCCGCCGGCAGCTCGGCGCCGTAGAGGTCGGCGAGGCTGGTCCGCAGTCGCGCCAGGTGGGCCTCCAGCTCGACCGGCTCGCCCCCGACCACCAGCAGCGTCTCGAAGATTCCCAGGCCGGGGTCCGGCTGGCGGCCGCTCGCGCTCACAGGGGTATCTTGCCGACGCGGGCCGCTCGATGCGCACGCTGCTGATCGACAACCACGACTCCTTCACCTACAACCTCTTCCAGCTGTTGGCGGAGGTGAACGGCTGCGAGCCGCTCGTGGTCCGCAACGACGAGGCGAGCTGGGAGGAGCTGGCGCGGCTCGACTTCGACAACGTCGTCATCTCGCCGGGGCCGGGGCGTCCCGACCGGACGGTGGACTTCGGCGTCTGCGCCGAGGCGATCCGCCGCTGCGATCGACCGCTGCTCGGCGTCTGCCTGGGGATGCAGGGGATGGGATGGGCGGAGGGAGGGAGGGTCGACCGCTCCCCCAAGCCGATGCACGGCCGCATCGCCCGGATCGAGCACGACGGCTCGCCGCTCTTCGCCGGCATCCCCAACCCCTTCCAAGCCGTCCGCTACCACTCCCTCGCGCTGACCCACCCGCTGCCCGCCGCCCTCCGCGAGACAGCCACCAGCGCCGGCGTCCCCATGGCCGTCGAACACCGCCACCGCCCCCAGTGGGGCGTCCAGTTCCACCCCGAGTCGATCGCCACCGATCACGGTAAGCGCCTCCTCGCCAACTTCCGCAACCTGACTCGGAGCGATCGGAGGGCCGTGTCGCTTTCTTCCCCCCCGGTAGGGAAAAAAGCGACACCCGCACCTGGCGTGCAGCTGAAGGCTCGGCGACTCAACACGCTCCCGGACGCTGAGGCCGCCTTCGTCTCCCTCTACGGCGGGAGCGAGCATGCGTTCTGGCTCGACAGCAGTCGCCCCGGCGAGCGTGGCCGCTTCTCCTTCATGGGAGACGCGAGCGGTCCGCTTGCCGAGGTGATCCGCCACGAAGCGGGGGAGGGGGAGCCGCTCCTCGACCGCCTCCAGCATCGCCTGGAGGAGCTCCGCCCGTCCGAGATCCCCGACCTGCCCTTCGAGTTCGACTGCGGCTTCGTCGGCTACCTCGGCTACGAGCTCAAGTCCGAGTGCGGCTTCGCCTCAAAGCATCGCTCCGAGCACCCCGACGCTGCCCTGATCTTCAGCGACCGCCTCGTCGCCTTCGACCACGCCGAGGGCCGCACCTATCTCCTCACCCTCCTCACAAAGCAAGGTAAGGAGGGTGAGGAGATAGGTGCAGAGGCCGAGCGCTGGCTCGACGCCACCGAAGCTCGCCTCTCTGCGATCGCCGCCGGAGGGGAATCGGGAGGAGGTCCCACCAAGCAAGTAGGACCTCCTCCCGATTCCCCTCCCGGCACGCTCGCGCTCGCTCGATCACGCCAGCAGTACCTGGAGGACGTCGAAGCCTCCATCGACCACCTCCTCGAAGGCGACAGCTACGAGATCTGCCTGACGAACCAGCTGTCCCTGGAGACGGACCTCGACCCACTCGACCTCTACCGCCGCCTGCGCCGCGCCAACCCGGCCCCGTTCGCCGCCTACCTCCGCTTCGGCGACCTCGCCGTCCTCAGCTCCTCGCCTGAGCGCTTCCTGCGCGTCGGCCGCGACCGCGAAGCCGAAGCCCGCCCGATCAAGGGCACCAGCCGCCGCGGCGCCACTTCCGAGGAGGACGCGCGCCTCGCCGCCGCCCTCGCCGCCGACGAGAAGAACCGGGCCGAGAACCTGATGATCGTCGACCTGCTCCGCAACGACCTCGGGGCCGTCTGCGAGGTCGGCAGCGTCGAGGTGCCGGCGATGATGGAGGTCGAGACCTACGAGACCGTCCACCAGCTCGTCTCCACCGTCCGCGGCCGCCTGCGCGCGGATGCGAGCACCGCCGACTGCGTGCGCTCCTGCTTCCCGCCCGGCTCGATGACAGGGGCGCCGAAGCGGCGCACCACCGAGATCCTCGACGAGCTCGAGGGCGCCCCCCGCGGCGTCTACTCCGGCGCGATCGGCTGGCTCGGCCTCGGCGGCGCCGCCGACCTCTCGGTCGCGATCC
>DASUQZ010000126.1:0-2088 GCA_036280335.1 Solirubrobacterales bacterium | reverse complement strand
GCGGCCTCCTCGACCAGTCGATGCAGCTGACCGGCGACTCGAACCGCGAGCAGGCGCTGCGGACCGCCGGCTCGAAGCGCCCGATCGGCCGCCTCGCCCAGCCCGAGGAGATCGCCGCCACGATCGTCTTCCTCTGCTCCGAGCGCGCCTCTTACGTCGCCGGCGCCGCCTGGTCCGTGGACGGCGGCACCGTCCAGGTGATCATCTGATCGGCCGCGAGGTGGACGCGGCCGTGCTCCTGCCCCTCTACGGGTGGCCGGAGGACCCGGGGCTGATCTTCACCGAGCGCCGCGCCGACCTGCGCCGCCACGCCGGCGAGATCTCCTTCCCCGGCGGCCGCCGCGACGAGGACGACGCCGACCTGGAGGCGACGGCGCTGCGGGAGGCCGAGGAGGAGATCGGCCTCGACCCCACCCAGGTGAAGATCGGCGAGGCGCTGCCGGCGACCAGGACCTTCGTCACCAACTACCTCGTCCACCCCTTCGTCGGCCACGTGCCCCACCCGCGGGAGCTCGACCTGCAGCCGAACCCCACCGAGGTCGAGACCGTCCTCACCTTCTCGCTGGAGCTGCTGCGCGAGGGCTACGAGATGCGCCGGCTGATCCGGCGCGGCGTCCCCATCCACACCCCCACCTACGAGGTGGAAGGGCAGCTGATCTGGGGAGCGACCGCGCGAATCCTCGGCGACCTGCTGGACCGCCTCGGCTAGGCGACTTTCTCGCTGGGGTCCGGGACGATGCGGATGTAGGGCCGCGGCTCCTCCCAGCCGTCGGGGAAGAGTTCTTTCGCTTCCTCGCCTTTGACCGAGCCGGAGATGATCACGTCGTCGCCGCGGTTCCACTGAGCCGGGGTCGCGACTTTGTGGTTCGCGGTCAGCTGCAGCGAGTCGATCACCCGCAGGACCTCGTCGAAGTTGCGGCCGGTCGTCATCGGATAGACGAGGATGAGTTTGATCTTCTTGTCGGGACCGATCACGAAAACGTTTCGGACGGTCTGGTTGTCGACCGGGGTGCGGTCGGCCGCGTCGCCGGAGACGTCGGCGGCCAGCATCCCGTAGGCCTTCGAGACCGCGAAGTCGGCGTCGCTGATGATCGGGTACTCGGGCTTCGCGCCCTGCGTCTCCTCGATGTCCTTGGCCCAGTCCTCGTGCTTGTCGAGCGGGTCGACCGAGAGGCCGACGATCTTGACGCCGCGCTTCTCGAACTCCGGCTGGATGCTCGCCATGTAGCCGAGCTCGGTCGTGCAGACCGGGGTGAAGTCTTTCGGGTGGGAGAACAGGACCCCCCAGGAGTCGCCGAGCCACTCGTGGAACTTGATCCGGCCCTGGGTGGTCTCTGCCTCGAAATCCGGTGCTACGTCACCAAGTTGTAGAGCCATTTGAGCCGCTCCTCCTCGCGCTTCGATCTCTATTACCTGAATTCCCATCAGAGTTTAGCTATTTAGGTTTGCGGGCCAGCGAGGAGCCCCCGCACCTCAGCCGCGAGTCTGTCTCCACCCGCCATATAGGCGGGCTGAGACAGACTCGGCGAGATGGTCACCGTGGGGATGCGCCAGGTGCGCTCGGCGCTGCGGACAATCTCGGCGCCCCGCTCGGTCCCCTCGTAGAGCACCCCCCGGACCGGCGTTTCGACCAGGTGTTCCATCAGCCGCTCCAGGCGCGGCCCGTGGATCGCCGCCAGCTCCTCCTCGGTCCCCTCCGCGCTCCCAAGCAGGAGCACCAGAACCGCCACGTCGTTGACCAGCTCGAGGATCGTCCCCGGCCGGTCGGGGTCGGCCGTCGCCGCCTCGATCCCGGCCGCCTCGATCGCCTCCAGCCCCTCCTGCCGCCGGCTCGTCCCGCGCACGGCCCAGCCCTCGGCCAGCAACCCCTCCCCCAGCTGCCGGCCGCGGCAGCCGCAGCCGACGATCAGCGCTCGCGCCATAGGGACACTCAGCCGGCCTCGAAGGGACCGCGCCCCTGGAGGCGGACGCGCTCGTCCTCGGCGACGCTTTCCTGCAGCTCCCGCTCGGTCATCTCGGGCACCCCGCGCCGCCGCCGGATCTCGTTCTGCGCCTCCATCATCTGGCGGATGTCGTCGATCTCGTTCT
>DASUQZ010000125.1:0-8322 GCA_036280335.1 Solirubrobacterales bacterium | reverse complement strand
CAGCAGGTTGGCGGTGTCGCCGCCCGCCTCCAGCGGCACCCGGAAGGGGATCGCGAAGACGATCGCCAGCGGCATCAGGATCGGCCAGCGGCGGAAGGCGTAGGTGAGGGCGCCGATCACGGCCGCCGCGATCGCCAGCAGGGCGACGATCCGCCCCTCGTCGTGGCGCAGGTCGACGATCTGGGCGGTGTGCCACTGGTCGCCGAAGATGAGCACCGGGAAGAGGGCCATCGCCAGCGCCATCAGGGCGGCCCGCAGGCGGCCGGGCGGCAGCAGGATCGCGGCGGCGGCGGCGGCGGCGATCAGAACGCCGGCGCCGGCCAGGAAGTCGCTCAAGGCCCGGTCCCCGCGCCGAGGCCGCCGCTGCCGCCCCCGGTCGCGCAGCGCGACTTCGTCTTCTGCGGCGCCCGGTGCAGCTTGATCACGCCGGGCGTCACCAGGGTCCGGTCGCTGCCCAGTTTCACCCGCAGCTTGTAGCGGCCGGGCGGAGCCGTGCCGCCGCCACGCCGGCGCCCGTCCCAGTAGAAGGTGTGGAAGGTGTAGCGCTTGAGGAAGCGGTCCCGCGCCAGCGTGATGACGACGCGGCCGCCGGTCTTGACGATCTGGACCGTGCCCACGTAAGACCGGGTGACGCGGAAGCGGACCCGCATCAGGTCGTGGCGGCAGTCGCCGTTCGGGGTGAAGCTGTGAACCCGCATCGTGCCCTTGGCGTGAGGCGCGCCGACGAAGCTGACGCGGTCGAGCACGAGCGGGTCGCGCTTGACCGCCTGCGCGTAGGCGAAGCCGGCTACCGTGGCGAGGACGAGGAGCGCGAAGACGATCGCGGCCGCGCGCTGAGGGGATCGTCCCTCATCATTCGGCCGCTTCGGCATTGTCCTCGCCGACGATCACAGCGACGTCGGCCCCGGCCGACACGGACTCGATTTCCCCGGTCATCACCTGCATCTTCGGGATGCTCAGCTGCCGGCCGACCATCCGCGCCTCCGGCTTGTGGCCGCGCCGGAACATGACGACGCTTTCGGCGAAGCTGGAGCTGCTGTTGGTGACGGCGCCGCGCTTGAAGCCCTTGCCTTCGACTTTGTCGGCGAAGCTGGCGGCGAGGCCGGGGACGGCGGTGCCGTTCAGCACCGTCACTTCGACTTCGCCCGGCTTCAGCTTCGCCGAGGCCTGTTTCGCGGTGCCGCCGGAGCCGTCGTCGGAACCGCCGAGGAGGAGGTAGGCGGCACCGC
This sequence comes from Solirubrobacterales bacterium, assembly GCA_036280335.1. Lineage (GTDB taxonomy): Bacteria > Actinomycetota > Thermoleophilia > Solirubrobacterales > 70-9 > VAYN01. The sequence goes on along the minus strand of DASUQZ010000125.1, from coordinate 7,093 downwards.
CGACGAGGGCGAGGACGACGACGAAGAGGGCGACCAGCGTGCTCGGCCGGGAAGCGGTCTCGCCGAGGCCCGAGAAGCTGCCACGCAGGCGCTCGCCGCGGGTCTGTTCCGGCAGTCCCTCCTCGCGCCGGCGCCGGCGCTCCTCGCGCTTGGAGATCGCCTCCTGTTCCGCCGTCCGCGCCTCCTCCAGCGCCCGCAGCTCCTCGGCCCGCTGCGCGGCGATCGTCGTCGTCTGCTCCTTGCGCTCGGCGTCGCGCTCGGGCGCCGAGCCCGCCCAGTCGCGGAGGCGGCGGATGTCGCGCCCGTGGGTGAAGGAGAGAAGCGCAAGCACGGCCAGGCCCAGAAACGCAGCCAGGCCGGCGAAGGCGCCGATTTGTTCGAGTGCCCGGACCAAAGTGGCTGCGAGAGGCTATTCGTTGGAGGCGACCGTCGCGGCGTCGCCGCCCGGCGCGGCGATCAGCTCCACGACTCGCTCCGCCAAATTAGCCTCGTCCCCGGCCAGAACCAGGTGTTCGAGCGAGTTCAGGGTGGACTCGACCCACTCCGGATCGATCGCGTTGCTCCGCACCGCTCGATTGATCCGCCGCGCCGCCGTCGGCTGCACGTCCTCACCGGCGGAGAAGAGGACCTCGTGGAGCTTCTCGCCGGGCCGGGGGCCCGTGAACTCGATCGCGATGTCGGCTTCGGGCTCGTATCCCGCCAGCCGGATCATGTTGTGGGCGAGGTCGACGATCTTCACCGGCTCGCCCATGTCGAGGACGAACACCTCGCCCTTGCCGGCGCCGATGTCGCCGGCGCGGATCACCAGCTGGACCGCCTCCGGGATCGTCATGAAGTACCGGGTCATCTCCGGGTGGGTAACGGTGACGGGCCCGCCGCGCTCGATCTGGCCGCGGAAGATCGGCACCACGCTTCCCGAGGAGGCGAGGACGTTGCCGAAGCGGACCGAGGCGAAGCGGGTCTCCGGATATTTCTCGCCCGCTGCCTGGACGATCCACTCGGCCATCGCCTTCGAGGCGCCCATCACCGTCTGCGGGTTGACCGCCTTGTCGGTCGAGATGAGGACGAAGCGCTCGACTTTCGAGGCGGCTGCGGTCTCGGCGGTGACGCGGGTGGCGATCGCGTTGTTGCGGACCGCCTCCAGCGGGTTGGACTCCATCAGCGGCACGTGCTTGTAGGCGGCGGCGTGGAAGACGACCTCGGGCTTGAAGCGCTGCATCACCTCGAGCATCCGGTGCGGCTCCTTGCAGTCGGCCAGGACCGCCTCGCAGCTGGCGAAGTGGCGCTCCTCGACCATCTCGCGGTCGATCTGGAAGAGGTTGTCCTCGGCGTGGTCGAGCATCACCAGCAGGCGCGGTTTGACCTGGGCGATCTGGCGGCAGAGCTCGGAGCCGATCGAGCCGCCGGCGCCGGTGACGAGGACGATGCGGTCGCGCAGGTAGGCGCCGACCCGGTCGAGCTCGCGGACGATCGGCTCGCGCCCCAGCACGTCCTCGACCTGGACCTCGCGCAGCTGTTTGTTGAGCTGGACGCCGCCGCGCAGCAGCTCGAAGACGGTCGGCAGGGTGCGGACGCGGATCTCGCGCTCGCGGCAGGCGGCGACGATGCGGCCGCGCAGGGTGCCCGGCGCCGAGGGGATCGCGATCACGACTTCGTCGGGGTCGGTCTCGTCGAGGATGCGGTCGATCTGCTTGGTCGAGCCGAGCACCTTCAGGCCGAGCATCCGCATCCCCCGCTTGCGCGGGTCGTCGTCGACGAAGCCGATCGCGGTGGCGCCGAGGTCGGGGTTGAGCTGCAGCTCGCGGACCACCATCTGGCCACCGGAGCCGGCGCCGACCACCAGCACCTCGTGCTTCGGCATGCGGGCGCCGCGGTTGGGGCGCTCGAGGACCAGCCGGACCGCCAGGCGGGCGCCGGCGATCAGCAGCGCCGTGAGGAGGAAGTCCATCACCTCCACAGAGCGCGGCAGCGTGTGCTCGAAGGGCTTGGCGACGGCGAAGACGACGACCAGCAGGGCGCTGGCCACGGCCACCGCGCGGAGGATCAGCAGGAAGTCGCGGCCGCTGACGTAGCGCCACCACTTCTGGTAGAGCCCGAAGGCGTAGAAGACGACCAGCTTGCCGACGACGACGAAGCCGACGGACTGGGCGAAGAGGGTCTCGTAGCGCTGCGGCCAGCCGTTCGGGTCGTCGAGGAACCGCAGCTGGAAGGCCAGGAAATAGGCCAGCGCGACGAGGACGGCGTCGGCCGCTATCTGCAGAACCCGGTTGCGGTAGACGGGGTGGTTCAACCGGCGCATGAACAAGCGAGTTTAGTTGCTGGTAGGCCCCATCCCTACAATGCCCGCTTCACGCATGCCCCTTTTCCCGTTCACCGGCGTCACCGCCAGCGTCACCGATTTCTTCCTCGACCCGATCGTCAACGCGGGGACCGACTTCATCAGCAGCACCGGGCTGCCGGCGGTCTTCGTGCTGATGCTGCTCGAGTCGGCCTGCCTGCCGGTTCCCAGCGAGGCGATCATGCTCTTCGCCGGGGCCAGCGTCGCCGCCGGCGAACTCAGCCTCTTCGGCGTCGTCGCCGCGGGAGTGCTGGGCAACCTCGTCGGCTCCTGGATCGCCTGGGGGGTCGGCTACCTCGGCCGGGTCGACCTGCTGGAGAAAAACCGCCTCATCCACCTGCCGCCGAAGTACCTGAAATGGGCCGACGACTGGTTCGAGCGCTACGGCGACGCCACCGTCTTCTTCAGCCGGATGCTGCCGATCATCCGCACCTTCATCTCGCTGCCGGCCGGGGTGGCGAAGATGCCGTTCTGGCGCTTCACCGTCCTGACCACCCTCGGCTGCGTCCCCTGGGTGCTGATGCTGGCGCTGATCGGCCAGAGCGTCGGCCACAACTGGGAGGAGTGGCGCGACCACCTCCACTACCTCGACTACCTGGTCCTGCTCGCCGCGGTCGTGTTCGGCGGCTGGCTCCTGGTCAGGCGGCGGCGCGGCGGCGGGCCCGGCGACGGCCCCGACGCGGAGCCCACCGGCGCCCCCGAGCCCGCCGGCACCAGCGGAGCTTGAGCGAGGGCCTTCCGGCCGGGCGCGCGGTTGCGCTCGGCCTCGTCCAGGGCCCGGCAGAGCTGCTGCCGGTCTCCAGCTCCGCCCACATCGTCCTGCTGCCCTGGCTGGCCGGGTGGGACTGGGACGAGATCGACCCCGAGCTGCGCAAGAGCTTCGAGGTGGCCCTCCACACCGGCGCCGCCGCGGCGCTGCTGGTCGGCCAGCGGCGGGTGATCGCCGAAGAGCTGCGCCAGTTCGACGGGCGGCGAGCGCTGCTGCTCGGCCTGTCCTTCCTGCCCGCGGCGGTCGTCGGCTACACCCTCGAGCGCCCGATCGAGCGGCACCTCGGCGGGCCGCGCGCGACCGCCTACGGCCTCCTCGCCGGGGCGGCGGCGATGCTGGTCGCCGACCGGCGGCCGCAGCGGCGCGGCCGAGGCGACGCGACGCCCAGGGACGGCTTGGCGCTGGGAATCGCCCAGGCGGCGGCGCTGGCCCCCGGCGTCTCCCGCAACGGCATAACCCTCGCGGCCGCCCGCTGGCGGCGCTTCTCGCGCGACCAGGCGAACCTGCTCTCGCGGACGATCGCGCTGCCGATCATCGTCGGCGCCACGACCCTGAAGGGCGCCCGGTTGGCGCGACGCGGCACGACGCCGGAGGTACGCCGCTCCCTGGCGGTCGGCGTCGCCGCCTCCTTCGCCTCCACCCTCGCCTCCCAGCGCCTGATCCAGCTGGTCGAGCGTGACCGCGCGCTGTGGCCCTACGCGGCCTACCGGATCGGCCTGGCGGCGGTGGTTCTGAGGCGTCTATCCAAATAGGGTACTTAGTTTGGATATAATTCCAAATGCTTGGACAGATTTGGATAAATTTGGAGTTGGAAAATGTACGTAGCGCCACCGCCTGACCCTGAGGAGATCCAGGACAAGATCCGCTCGGAGAAATGGATCGACATCCTGATGCGTTCGAGCGACTCTCGCACGAAGCGGGAGTACCTGCACTGGGACAAGCTCCGCAGGCTGAAACCGCCGGGGGAGATCTCAGCGGAGGAGTGGTGGTGGGCGATCAAATTCGAACGCAGCTCAAACCTTCACCGCCTGCCTCTGCTCGCCGCCGAGCCGGATTCCCCCTTTTATTCCGACGGGAACCCGTTTACCTACAGCCTTCCTGACAGCGTTCTCCGCAGCCTGCACCGGATCGACCAGAGATGCGCAGGAGAGGTCGCGATGGATCAGGTCGTCACCTCCGAAGGCCAGGCGCGGGACCGCTACCTCGTCAACTCACTGGCCGAGGAGGCCATTCGCTCGAGCCAGCTGGAGGGCGCCACCACCTCCCGTCAAGAGGCGAAGGCGCTACTCCGCAGTGGCCGCGAACCGAGAAACCGAAGTGAGCGGATGATCGTCAACAACTACCGGGCGCTGCAGTTCATGCGAGCCGACATGGGTGACGTCCTGACTCCGGAGCTCGTGCTGGAGTTGCACAGAATTCTCACCGACGGAACGCTCGACGATCCTGAAGCCGCGGGACGGATGCAGCCGTCTTTCGAAGAGCGAGTCGCCGTTTACTACCCCGGTGACGACAAGCCCGTCCATAGGCCTCCGCACGCCGATCAGCTTGAGGAGCGTCTGGTTGCGCTTTGCGAGTTCGCGAACGGAAGCGACGAGGACGAGCCGTTTATCCATCCTGTGCTCCGGGCAATCCTGCTGCACTTTGGCCTGGCCTACGACCACCCGTTCCTCGACGGCAACGGAAGGACCGCTCGCATCCTGTTCTTCTGGCTGATGCGAAAGCGGGGCTATTGGCTGGTGGAGTACCTACCAATCTCTCGCATTCTTCAGCAGGCACCGGCTCAGTACGCGCGTGCGTTTTTGGAAACCGAGACCGATGGTGGGGATACGACCTACTTCATCCTTCATCAGCTGCGGGTCATCGAGCAGGCGATCGAGGACATGCATCGCTACCTCCGCCGCAAGGCCGACGAGATCAAGGAGGTCGAAGCTCTTATCCATGGCAACGAGGGCTTCAACAACCGACAGCTGTCCGTTCTGTCGGACGCCCTGCGCCACCCCGATCGCACCTATTCGTTCAAGGGCCACGCAGAGATCCATCGCGTGACCCACGAGACTGCCCGCAGCGACCTCTCGCTCCTCCGCAAGCGCGGATTTCTGGAACGGCGCAAGATCGGTCGGGAATACGTTTTCGAGCCACCAGCAGACCTGCCGAGGCGCCTGAAAGAATCGAACCCGTGACTGACGCCTATGCGAAGGCCGGGGTCGACCAGGGGGCGGCGGATTCGGCCGTGGCCGGGCTGGTGCGCGCGCTGGGGGCGATCAAGCTCGACCGGCCCTCGGCGCAGGTGCCGCTGCCGGGCCACTACGCCAGCGTGATCAAGATCGACGAGCGGCTGGGGATCGCGCTCTCGACCGACGGGGTCGGGACCAAGTTGGTGCTGGCGGAGCAGCTCGGTCGCTTCGACACGATCGGGATCGACTGCGTGGCGATGAACGTCAACGACGTGATCTGCGTCGGCGCGGAGCCGCTGGCGATGCTCGACTACATCGCGATCGAGAAGGCCGACCCGGCGGTCTGCGAGGAAATCGGCGTCGGCCTGGCCCGCGGCGCCGAGCTGGCCGGGATCGAGATCCCCGGCGGCGAGCTCGCCCAGCTCGGGCAGCTGGTCCGCGGCGTCGACGTCTCCGGGGCCTGCTTTGGGACCGTCGCCCTCGACGCGATCGTCGACGGCTCGGCTGTAGAGCCCGGCGACGTCGTCATCGGCCTCCCTTCCTCCGGCCTGCACTCCAACGGCTACACGCTCGCCCGCTCAGCCCTGGCGGAGATCCCGCTCGACGACGACCGCCTCGGCCGCCCGCTCGGCGAGGTCCTGCTCGAGCCGACCGAGATCTACGTCAAGCCGGTCGTCGAGCTGCTGCGCTCCGAGGTCGAGGTCCGCGGCCTCGCCCACATCACCTCCGGCGGCACCGGCAACCTGCTCCGCCTCGCCGCCGAGGTCGGCTACGAGATCGACGACCCGCTCCCCGTCCCGCCGATCTTCGACCTGATCCAGGAGCGGGGCGAGGTCTCCGACGAGGAGATGCGCGAGGTCTTCAACATGGGCTGCGGCTTCTGCGTCGTCGTCCCGGCGGGCGACGAGGAGGCGGCGCTGGCCCTGCTGCGGCGCCACTACCCCGAAGCAAAGCGGGTCGGGCGCGCAACCGAAGGCCCACCGCGGATCCTCTGAGTCGCTTCCCAAGCCGCCGCGTCGTAACGTTGGGGCGCAAGTGAGCAACCGCCCCTCGACCAGCTCCCAGATGATCGGCACCGTGCTCTCCGGCCGCTACAAGCTTGAGGCGAAGCTCGGCAGCGGCGGGATGTCGACCGTCTACCTGGCCCGCGACACGACCCTGGACCGCTCGGTGGCGGTGAAGGTGATGCACCGGGAGATGTCCGAGCAGGCCGACCAGCTGGAGCGGTTCCGCCAGGAGGCGCGGGCGGTGGCGAAGCTCTCCCACCCCAACGTCGTCGCCGTGATCGACGCCGGCGAGGACGGCGGCCACCCCTACATCGTCTTCGAGTACGTCGAGGGCGAAACGTTGAAGCAGCGGATCAACCGGGTCGGCGCCCTCGACGCCCAGGAGGCGCTCGCCTACGCGATCGAGATCGCCCGCGGCCTCACCGTCGCCCACAACCGCAACATGGTCCACCGCGACATCAAGCCGCAGAACGTCCTGATCGACTCCGAGGGACGGGCGAAGCTGACCGACTTCGGGATCTCGCGCCAGCTCGAACAGGACGGGATGACGGCGACCGGCCGCGTCCTCGGCACCACCGACTACGTCGCCCCCGAGCAGGCGATGGGCCAAGGCGTCGACCAGCGCTCCGACATCTACTCGCTCGGCGTCGTCCTCTACGAGATGCTGGTCGGCCAGGTCCCCTTCCACGCCGAGAGCCAGGTCGGCGTTGCGATGAAACACGTCAACGAAGAGCTGCCCGACGTCCAGCAGCGCCGGCCGGAGCTCTCGGCCGCGGCGGCGATGGTGGTCGAGCGGGCCACTGCG
>DASUQZ010000124.1:0-2005 GCA_036280335.1 Solirubrobacterales bacterium | reverse complement strand
ACGGCGCTGATCCGCCGCACCCCCTTCGGCGTCCTGCTCGGGATCATGCCCTGGAACTTCCCCTACTACCAGGTGGCTAGGTTCGCCGGCCCGAACCTGGTGATCGGCAACCCGATCCTGCTCAAGCACGCCGCCCAGTGCCCGGAATCGGCCGAGGCGATCGCCCGGATCTTCAGTGACGCCGGCGCTCCCGAGGGCGTGTACGAGAACATCTACGCGACCCACGAGCAGGTCGAGCGGGTGATCGCCGACCCGCGCGTGCACGGTGTCTCGGTCACCGGCTCCGAGCGCGCCGGCGCCGCGGTCGCCGAGGTCGCCGGCCGCAACCTGAAGAAGGTCGTGCTCGAGCTCGGCGGCTCCGACCCATTCATCCTGCTCGGCACCGACGACGTCGACCGCGCGGCGCAGGCCGCGGCCGAAGCACGGCTCGATAACACAGGCCAGTCCTGCAACGCCGCCAAGCGCTTCATCGTCGTCGACGAGCTCTACGACGACTTCGTCGAGAAGCTGAAGGAGAAGATGGGCGCCTCGAAAGCGGGCGACCCGACTGCTGAGGACACCGCACTCGGCCCGCTCTCCTCGGAGAGCGCGGCGGACCTCCTCGAGGACCAGCTGAAGCGGGCGATCGACAACGGCGCCGAGGTGGTCATCGGCGGCGGGCGCGACGGCAACTACATCGAGCCGACGATCCTCGCCGGGATCAAGCCCGGCGACGAGGCCTCCCAGGAAGAGTTCTTCGGGCCGGTGGCGCAGGTCTACAGGGTCGCCTCGGAGGAAGAGGCGGTCGCGCTCGCGAATCAGACCCCCTTCGGGCTCGGCTCCTACGTGATGAGCACAGACAAGGACCAGGCCGAGCGGGTCGCGAACCAGATCGAGGCCGGGATGGTCTACATCAACCTGGTGCTCGCCGACAGCCCCGAGCTGCCGTTCGGCGGCTTCAAGCGCTCGGGCTTCGGCCGCGAGCTGGGCACCTACGGGGCCGACGAGTTCGTCAACAAGAAGCTGATTCGCAGCGCTTGAGAGCTCCGATGCGGAGCGCCGGGGACCGCACCCATCCGTGCCTGGTGGTTTCTTACAGCCGGTGAGGGAACGCTTCAGGGCAACAGCGGTTGGCTGCGCGCTTGTCGCGACGGTGCTCGCCGCGGGGGTGGCAACCGCCGCCGAAAGCGGCACGCAGGAACCCGAGGGCGAAGTCCCGCGCTGCCACGGGCGGCGCGCGAAGATCGTCGGCACCGATGCGTCGGAGGTGATCCACGGCACGCCTCGCCGAGACGTGATCTGGGGCGCCGCCGGCGACGACACGATCATCGGCAGCCTCGGCAACGACCTGATCTGCGGGGGCCCGGGCGCCGACCTGATCCATGGCGGGCGCGGCAACGACCTCGTCGACGGCGGCGCCGGCGACGAGGACAGGGTGATCGGCGACCTCGGCGACGACCGCGTGCTGGGCGGTCCGGGCCGCTTCGACGAGGTCGCGGGCAGCCTGGGGATCGACGTGGTGAGCGGCGGGCGCGGCAGCTTCGACTTTGTCCACGGCGACTACGGCTACGACCGCATGGACGGCGGCGCCGGCAAGGGCGACATCGCCTCCTTCGCGACCGACGTCGGTGCGCCGCGGGAGAAGGGGGTCTGGGCCTCGTTGCGGGACCACAGGGCGCGCGGCGACGGCCACGACCGCCTCTTCCGCTTCGAGAGCCTCGAGGGCTCGGCCTTCGACGACGTCCTGATCGGCAACAAGCAGGCGAACGCGATCGATGCCGGCCCCGGCGACGACACTGCCTTCGGCGGCGGCGGCGGCGACCGAATCGACGGCGGCCAGGGAAGCGACGGCTGCAAGGGCGCCAAGCACGGCAACGTCTCCTGCGGGAAGGAAAGGCGGCTCAAGGCCTCGGCCTACATCGAGATCGACCGGACGCTGGGCGGAGGCGGCGGTCTGGCGATCGTCGGGGGCGGCGGTCACGACGACTTCACGGTCGCCTTCGACGAAGGGTCCCAGACCTTCGGC
>DASUQZ010000123.1:0-12979 GCA_036280335.1 Solirubrobacterales bacterium | reverse complement strand
CCGTGCGCGAGCGGCCTCGCGGACCTCGCTGGAGTCGATCAGCTGGCCCACCGAGGGCTGGTTCTGCGGCGCGGCGACGACCACGCCGGAGACCTGCTCCTGGCGCTCGCGCACCGCCTGCAGCAGCTTGCGGCCGCCCGCGACCTCGTTGAGGAAGACCAGCAGGGGCCTGCGCTCGTCGTTCGTCTCCGGGCTCATGAGGAGCTTCCCACCACGCTCTTCTCGCTCTCGGGCACGTCGGCGCCTTTTTCGCCCGGCATGATCGCGTGTTTCGCACCGGGGATCCCGAACTCGTAGGGACCGCCGACGACCCGCGGGATCTCGTCGAAGTTGAAGATCGGCGGCGGCGAGGAGACCTGCCACTCGATCGAGTTGGCGCGCCAGGGGTTGGCGTCGGCCTTGGGGCCGTAGCGCCAGCTGACGACCATGTTGTAGAGGAAGACCAGCTGGACGGCGCCGAGGATGAAGGCGAAGACGCTGATCATCAGGTTCCAGTTTCCGAACTGCTCGGCGTAATCGGCGACGCGCCGCGGCATCCCGTCCATTCCCACCCAGTGCATCGGGACGAAGGTGCCCCAGGTGCCGACCAGGGTCCCCCAGAAGTGGACGCGGCCGAGTTTCTCGTCGTACATCCGCCCCGTCATCTTCGGGAACCAGTGGTAGACGCCGGCGAAGATCGTGAAGACCGAGCCGCCGAACAGCACGAAGTGGATGTGGGCGACGATGAAGTAGGTGTCGGAGACGTGGATGTCGATCGGCACCATGCCGAGCATGACGCCGCTGATTCCGCCGATCGTGAAGGTGACGATGAAGGCGAGCGCGAACAGCATCGCCGTCGAGTAGGTGTGGATCTTCCCGAAGTAGAGCGTCCCCAGCCAGGAGAAGATCTTGATCCCGGTCGGGACCGCGATCAGCAGGGTGGTGATCATCATCGGCACCCGCAGCCACGAGAACATGCCCGCGACGAACATGTGGTGCGCCCAGACCGAGTAGCTGAGGACGACGATGCCGATCAGGGCCAGGGCCATCAGCCGGTAGCCGAAGATCGGCTTACGGGCGTGGGTCGAGATGACCTCGGAGATGATCCCGAACCCGGGCAGCATCATGATGTAGACCGCCGGGTGCGAGTAGAACCAGAAGATGTGCTGGTAGCTGATCACGTCGCCGCCCGCCGCGAAGTCGAAGAAGTTGGTGTGCAGGGCGCGGTCGAAGAGGACCATGAACTGGACGCCGGCGATGAACGGGGTCGCGGCGACCACCAGCAGCGAGGTCGAGAGGTTCGCCCAGACCAGCAGCGGCATCCGCCAGAAGGTCATCCCGGGCGCACGCATGGTGATGATCGTGACCAGGAAGTTGAGCGCGGTCGCGATCGACGACGCCCCCGCGAACTGGACGCCCAGGTTGAAGAACGACTGCCCCAGGGGCGCGCCCGTGGAGAGCGGCGCGTAGCCCGTCCAGCCGGCGTCGAAGGCGCCGCCCGGAGCGAGGTAGCTGGCGATGAAGAGGATCCCGGCCAGCGGCAGCATCCAGAAGCTGAGCGCGTTGAGGCGCGGGAAGGCCATGTCCGGCGCGCCGATCATCAGCGGCAGGACGTAGTTCGCGAGGCCGGCGAAGACCGGGATCACGAATACGAAGATCATCAGCACCGCGTGCGTCGAGAAGAGGCCGTTGAAGGTCGACGCTTCGACGATCTGGGTACCCGGCTGAGCCAGCTCGGCCCGGATCAGCATCGCCAGCAGGCCGCCGACGAAGAAGAAGAAGAAGGTGGTGACGACGTACTGGATGCCGATCACCTTGTGATCGGTGTTGAAGCGGAAATAGTCCTTCCAGCTCGTAGCGCCGTGCTGGGAGTGGTCCTCCGGGATGGTCGGCGCCCCTACCGCCCAGCGCAGCCAGTAGTCGAAGCAGCCGAAGCCGGCCAGGAAGCCCAGCGGGGCGAGGACCGCCGGCACGACGACGTGCGGGTAGCCGGTCTGTTCGGTCTGGTACAGCGGCAGGCCGGAGATCTCCCTCAGGAGGATGACGAGGCCGAATCCGAAGGCGCCGAAGGCGATGGCACCCAGGAGGGCGCGCCACCAGCCGGGTCTCTTGATCGCGTCAACCATCAGCTATCTCCATTATGCCCTCAGGCCCCTCCGGCCCCGAGGGCCGGGGGATTGGTCGCAGCGTCCAGCTCGACGGTTTCCATCAGTTCCTCTGGGATTTCGCCTTTCAGGCCCTCGACCCATTTTTTCCACTTGTCATACGGCTCGACCACGACTTTGGCCCGCATCGTGGCGTGGCCGAAGCCGCAGAGCTCGGTGCAGACGAGCTGGTAGGTGCCAGCCTTGTCGGGCGTAACGATCGCGGTGGTCGTGATCCCGGGCACGTTGTCTTTCTTGATCCGCCACTCCGGGACCCAGAACGAGTGGATCACGTCGAGGGCGTGCATCTTGAAGTGGATCTGCTTGCCGAGCGGCACGTGCAGCTCTTCTTCGGTCCAGGCGTAGTCTTTGCCGGGGTAGGCGAAGCTCCAGGCGAACTGCTGCGAGAAGACCGCGACGGTCACCCGCTCCTCCTTGGGCTTCGGGTCTTCGATGTCGTCGAGCACCTTCCAGCTGTAGCCGCCGGCGAAGAGGACGATGATCGTCGGGATCAGGGTCCAGGCGATCTCGAGGCGGGTGTTGCCGTGGATCGGCTCGCCGTCGGATTCGTCGCCGGGCTTGGCTTTGAATTTCCACAGCGCGTAGAAGAGCATCACCATCACCAGCGAGAAGACGAACGCCGAGAGGACGATCATCACGTTGAGCAGCGTGTCGATCGGCGCCGCCTCTGCGGAGGCCGCCTGGCCGTTCCAGTTGATCGGCACCATCACGGCCGAGACCACCGCCGTCAGGGCGACGGTGGCGAGCAGCATCTTCACTATCGGCAGGCGGCCGTACATGGGGCGGCGGGCATTCTATTGAAGCGGCGGCGGGAGGCTTTGCGGGTCCAAATGACGCTCCGCACTAGCTCCCCGGACGCGCCATCTCATCGAGTTCTCCGGCGGCCGCGGCAAGCACTCCGCGGGCCACTCCCTCCCAGCTCCAGAGCCGGGCGACGGTCTCGACGAGGGTGCCGCGCACGGCCTCGCGCTCGGTCTCGGGGAGCGAGAGCCAGCCGTTCAAGCGGGCGGCGATCGCCTCGACCGCGCCCTCCTCGACCGGGAACGACGTCAGCTCCCCCGCCTCCGCGGGCAGGGCCGCCCGCAGCTGCCGGGAGACCTCGAGCATCCCGGAGTGGCCCGCCGAGACCGGCAGCGCCCCGCAGGCGGCCGCCTCCGCCGCGACCATCCCGAAGGCCTCCGGGAAGGTGCTCGGCATGACCAGGGCCTGGGCGCGGGGCAGGAACCCGGCCACCTCGTCGTGCTCCAGCCGGCCGATGAACTCGACCGAGCCGGCGGCGGCGCGAGCCATCTCCGCGTAGCCGGCGGGGGGATCGGCGAGGAAGGCCGAGAGGATCGGCAGGGGCCGCTCCTCGCCGCCCTCGAGGGCCCAGCCGAGACGAGCAACCTCGCGGGCATCGGCCAGGTCCCCCCGCTCGAGCGCCGCCAGCAGCCGCCGCAGCCCGTCCTCGTAGGCGCCGAAGCCGGCCACCTGGAGGCGCGCCCCGGGGTGCGCGTCCCTGACCAGCGGCCAGGCGGCAAGCAGCAGGTCGACCCCCTTGGAGACGATCAGCTTGCCCACGAAGGCCACAAGCTGCTCCTTGCGAGCACCGCGGGGCCGGAACTCCTCGACGTCGACGCCCGGCGGGCCCAGCCGCGTCTTCTCGGGCAGGTCCGGCAGGTCGGAGAGGGTCGCCCAGAGCGACCGGGCGGTGTGGGCGGAGCCGATCAGGACCCCGTTTGCCGCTTCCATCCCTTCGCGGGCGTAGGGAAGGAAGCGGGGGTGCGGTTTCACCGTGTACTCGAGCGCCGAGCCGTGGATCTTCGCCGCGAAGGGCGCCACGTCCGCCCGCGCGAGGATCGCGGGGCCCATCACCAGGTGGTTGGCGAGGGCGGCGTCGACGCCTCCGACCGCGGCGGCGACCTCCCGCACGGCGGCGACGTTGGCCTCCAGGTAATGGTCGAGCTCGGCCTCGGTCAGCTCCGGGAAGGTCTTCACCTCGAATCCCTCGTAGGGGTCTTTGACGTAAACGGGGAGCAGCCCGCCGATGTCCGGGTTGTGGACGTGGACGCCCGCCGGGCGCACCTCGCGGTCCTGGCAGAGCAGGTGCACCTCGTGGCCGAGCCGCGCCAGGGCCGCAGCCAGGTTGACGTTGTAGATGTTGCTGCCGGTGCCGCGCAGCATGTAGCCGTGGAAGACGAGGACACGCATCGGAGCCGCCCAAACTAATAATCTCTCCGGCGATGAACGAGAAGCAGCTCTACCGGATGCGCGCCGCGGCCTCGGGTCGCGAGGCGATCGCCCACGCCGAGCCCGGCTCGGTCTACGTCGATCGCGAGACCGGTGAGGAGATGGAGCCGGTCGGCATGCTCCTCCCCCTCGCCCCCTCCGTCTCCTCCCTCCCGCGCACTCCAGAAAACCTCCGCGCCTGCCGCCGCTGCGACCAGCTGATCGGGCTGGACGTCAGCGACTGCCCGTACTGCGGGCTCCGCCAAGAAGCGCTTTAGCTCACCGTCGGCGCCGCAGGCGGGTCTTGGCGAACTCAAACGCCAAAAACGCGTACAACGGCAGATAAGCGATTTCACCCAACGTGTCTACCGCGAACATCATCATGCCGATGACCATCCCGATCGACAGGGGATCCCATTTGTATTCTCGAATGTCTCGGACAAAAGATTTCATAGGTTAGATACTATCTGAATCAGCAGCAACAGGACGTAAGTGCCGGCGGCAATGCAAAAGCCGACAAAGCTGCCCAAACTGACTGCGCGTTCACGCTTCCGAGGCGACGCGCCAAATTTGGCGATGCCACCCAACACTCCGCCTGCGCCGGCAAAGGCAATGAGATATCCCAAGCCGATCTTGTCCGGAATCGGATCTTCAACTTCCGGAAGGCCGAGGGCTTGGCCGAGGATGAACGCGAGGAGCAGCACCCCGCCGATGCTGAAGCTCGCGAGCGCACGCGTGGTGCGCACAACGCAAATTCTTCGCGACTAACGCGCTACGGCTTTTTGACCAACGTCGCCGTGTAGAGCAGGCGCGCGTTGGAGTAGTAGCAGCCGTAGGTCTTGATTTTGCCCACGCCCTGCTGGGGGTTCCCGTTCTGGATGTCTTCGCGGGAGGAGCACTGCTCGGGGAGGCGGCTGCCGCGCCAGGTGTTGTCAGCGGAGACGTTGAAGGCGAACATCGGCGCCCAGGTGGGGATGGTCAGCGCGACGATCTGGCCCTTGAGCACCGTCAGGGGATGGTCGAGGGCGAAGACCGGGGTACTGCCGAAGTATGGGTTCAGGGTCTCCAGCGGGCTCTGGCGGACGAGTTTGTACCTCGGCGGCTTGCTCCCCTCGACCGGGCGCAGGATGCCGATCCGGGCCCGCGAGGGAGCCCCGAGGAAGTCGTTGAAGAAGCCCACCTCGTCGGTGGTCGTTTTCGTTTCCGTGGTCGAGGGCTTGGCGAGGGTGATCGACCAGGCGACGATCTTGCCCTCGAAGGGCGCCTCGAAGGGCCGCGGCACGCCGTCGGCGATCGCCTGGAAGCCGGTCACGTGGCCCTCGACCCGGCAGGGGGTGACCTCGACCCCGTTGACGATTTTCCCGGGGCACGAGGCAGGAGGCGTCTCGCCGGTCTTGCCGAGGGTGACGACGCGCAGCGGCGCCGAACCGGCGGCGCCGGGCCAGGCGATCGCCACCAGCGCCGCGAGCAGGCAGCCGGCGCCCGCGAGCAGGGCCCAGGGGCGGCGCGTCTCGTTATTGCGATCTGCGAAGTGCATCGATGTCGGAACACAGGCTCGGGGGCCCGGTTGCGGCGCCAATCTTGCCGCCCGGGCCAGTCGGATGCGGCGCAGGCACGTCCTTTGCAGGATCGCGCTCACCGCCCGATAGGGTTGCCGACGCCAGATGGAGGCCTCCAGCCAGCAAGACGACTTCATCCAGGCGGGCCTCGCCGCCTACGGCATCGAGGCCGACGAGATCGAGTTGGCGGTGATCCGCGCCGCCCACGAGATGTTCTGGCCGCCGATCCTCGAGCTGCTCGGAATGGACACCAGCGCCGTCGAGGCGGAGCCCGGTCCCGATCTCTCCGAGGCGCCGAGCCGATGAACGAGGCACTGGACCTCTCGCTGCGCGGCCAGGCGGCGGCGATCGCCGCCGGCGAAGCCGACGCGGGCGAGCTGCTGGAGGCGGCGCTGGCGCGGATCGAGGAGCGCAACCCGGCGCTGAACGCGGTCGTCGAGACCTTCCCGGAGCGCTCGCGGGAGATGCTGGCGGCGGCCCCGGCCGGTCCGCTCCACGGCGTCCCGGTCGTGATCAAGGACGAGTGGCCGCTGCCCTGGCGGGCGCAGCGCTTCGGCGCCGCCGAGATGCTGGCGGAGACCGCGCCGGGCGAGTCCGGTCCCTACCGGGCGCTGCGCGACGCCGGCGCGGTGATCGTCGGCGTCGGCAACATGCACGAGCTCGGGGCCGGCAGCACCGGCAGCCTCTCGGTCTACGGCCCCGCCCGCAATCCCTGGGACGCCGACCGCTGCCCCGGCGGCTCCTCGAGCGGCCCCGCCGCGGCGGTCGCGGCGCGGATGGTCGCCGGCGCGATCGGCGCCGACGGGATCGGCTCGATCCGCTATCCCGCCGCCTACTGCGGGCTCACCGGCCTGAAGCCGACCTTCGGCCGCGCGGCGATGGAGGGGCACCACATGGCTGGCGTCTCGACGACGATCGTCTCCGGCCCCCTCTGCGCCGACGCCGCCGACGCCCGGCTGCTCGCCTCGGTCCTGTTCGGCGAGGAGCTGCAGGCGGGCGAGCCCCGCGGGCTGCGGATCGGCGTCGTCCGCGACGAGGTCGCCGAGGACGTGGCGCCGGCGGTCCGCGAGGCCTGCGAGGGGGCGATCGGGGAGCTGCGCGAGGCGACCGGCGGCGAGGTGCGCGAGATCGCCCTGCCCGAACTCGCGGCGGCGACGCTGGCGACGGTGCTGATCGCCAACAGCGAGAGCCTCGGCGGGATCACCCCGCAGCGCCTCAACGACCTCGATCCGGAGCTGAGCCCGATCGGGCGCGGCCTGCTCAAGTACCGGGTGCTGCTGCCCGCCACGGCGGTGGTCAAGTCCCAGCAGCTGCGAACCGCCGCCCGCCGGCGCCTGGCCGAGGTCTTCGCCGACGTCGACCTGATCGCCTGGCCGACCGTACCCGCGGCGGCGCCGCCGCTGGAGGCGCCGCTGGTCGAGCTCCCCTCCGGCACCCTCACCGCCGACCAGGCCAACGTCCGCGGCGGCGCCCTCGCCAACCTCACCGGCATCCCCGCCGTCAGCGTTCCCGTCGGCTCCGCGGCGGGCCTTCCGGTTGCGCTGCAGCTGCAGGCGACCTGGGGGCGAGACGAGCTGCTCCTCGACGCGGCCGAGGCGCTCGAGCGCGCCAACGGCCGCCGCTGGGTCGACGCCCTGCCGCCCTTGGCGCGCGGTGCCGAGCCGCTGGAGGCTTAAGTGCCGGCGATCGTCGTCGAGGGCCTCGAGCGCGCCTTCGGCGAGCTCCGCGCCGTGCAGGGGATCGACCTCCAGGTCGACGAGGGCGAGATCTACGGCTTCCTCGGCCCCAACGGCGCCGGCAAGACGACCACCGTGCGGATGCTGACGACGCTGCTGCTGCCGACCGGCGGACGCGCCAGCGTCGCCGGCCACGACGTCGTCGGCGAAGCGCGGCAGGTGCGAGCCTCGATCGGGGTCGCGCTGCAGGAAGCCGCGCTCGACCCGCTGATGACCGGCCGCGAGCTGATCCGCCTGCAGTCGACGCTGCAGGGACTGCCGCCCGCCGCCGGCCGCGAGCGCGCCGACGCCCTGCTCGAGCGGGTGGGGCTGAGCGGTGCCGCCGACCGCCGCGTCGGCACCTACTCGGGCGGGATGCAGCGGCGGCTCGACCTCGCCGCGGCGCTCGTCCACGAGCCCCGCGTCCTCTTCCTCGACGAGCCGACCACCGGCCTCGACCCGGTCAGCCGCAAGACGATCTGGGAGGAGGTGCGGGCGCTGAACGAAGACGGGACGACGGTCTTCCTCACCACGCAGTACCTCGAGGAGGCCGACCAGCTCGCCGACAACGTCGGGATCATCGACAGCGGCCGCATCGTCGCCGAAGGAACCCCGGAGGCGCTGAAGGGCCAGGTCGGCAACCCGCACGTGGAGCTGCTGATCGCCGAAGGGTCGGTGCCCGAGGCGGAGCGGGTCTGCGCCGGGCTCGGCAAGCTGCTGCCGCCGAAGGACGGCAAACGGGTCCTGCTCGAGGTCGAGAACGGCGCCGCCGACATCCCCCGGGTCGTCCGCGCACTGGACGAGGCGGGGATCGGCGTCGAGTCGCTGGAGCTGGTGCGGCCGACCCTCGACGACGTCTTCGTCGCCAAGACCGGGCACCACCTCGAACGCGAGGAAGGGCAGGGCGCCGAGGGGGAGCAGGTGCCGGAATGAGCGGCCTCGCCACCAGCGCGCGGGTCGTGCGGGCGCTGGGGGCGCGCTCGATCCGCCAGACCTTCCGCCGGCCGCAGCTGATCTCGCCGATCATCGTCTTCCCCACCCTGCTGCTGGCGATCCAGACCGGCGGAGCGGGCGCGGGGGTCGAACTGCCGGGCTTCCCGCCGGTCCAGAGCTTCCTGCAGTTCATGCTGGCGGGGGCGATGATGCAGTCGATGATGCTGGCCGGCAACAGCGGCGGCATCGCCTTCGCGGTCGACATCGAGATGGGCTTCACCGACCGCCTCTTCGCGGCGCCGATCCCCCGCTTCGCGATCGTGCTGGGACGGCTGGCGGGGACGGCGGCGCTGGGCCTGTTCGCGGCGCTCTGGTTCCTGGCGATCGGGCTGATCTTCGGCGCCGAGATCGAGGGCGGCGTCCCCGGCGCCCTGCTGGCGATCGCCCTCATCACCGCCTCGGCCTTGGCGGTCGGCGGCATCGGCGCTGCGATCGCCCTGCGCACCGGCAGCGCCAGCGTCGTCCAGGGCCTCTTCCCGCTCGTCCTCGTCGTCCTCTTCCTCTCCTCGGCCTTCTTCCCGCAGCAGCTGATGATCGAGCCGGCGAAGACGATCGCCGAGTACAACCCGCTCAGCTTCATCGTCGAGGGGGTGCGCGAGCCGATCGTCTCCGGAATCGACGCCGGCCACACCCTGGAGGCGGTGGCGGCGATCGCCGGGATCATCGCCCTCGGCCTCCTGCTCAGCGTCAGCGCCCTGCGACACCGGCTGCGGGTGGGCTGATGGAGGCGACCGCAAAAGCGCCGACCGTGCCGGCCTGGCGCGCGAACCTGGCGACGATCCTGGCCCTGATCGGACGGGCCAAGAACGAGATCGTCCGCGTCCCCGGCGCCGCGATCCCGGGCGTCCTGGCGCCGACGATCTTCTTCCTCGGCCTCAACGGCGTCTTCGGCGCCCTCACCCAGCTGCAGGGCTTCGACACCGACTCCTACGTGAGCTTCATCGTCCCGGTCAGCATGCTGCAGGGGGCGGGATTCACCGGCGCCGCCGCCGGCGTCAACCTGGCCCGCGACTACGAGCAGGGATGGGTCGACAGGCTGCTCGTCTCCCCCGCCCCGCGCTGGGTGCTGCTGGCCGGCAACGTCCTCGCGGCCAGCATCCGGTCTCTGGTCCCGGCGACCTTCGTGCTGGCGATCGCCTTCGCCATCGGCGCGCAGTGGCCCGGCCTCGACGGGCTGGTCGTCTGCTACCTGATGGTCGCCGCGACGGCCGCGGTCGCCGCCTGCTGGGGCTCGATGCTGGCGCTGCGCTACAAGAGCCAGTCGGCGGCACCGCTGATGCAGGCGGGGATGATGGCGCTGGTCCTGCTCACCCCCGCCTACGCGCCGCTGGCGCTGCTGCAGCCCTGGCTGGAGGAGGTCGCCGGCGTCAACCCGCTGACCGAGGTCGTCGAAGCGGCCCGGCAGGGCTTCGTCGGCTCCGTCATCTGGGCGGAAACCTGGCCCGGGCTGGTGGCGCTGGCCGGGCTGCTGCTGGTCCTCGCCGCCCTGGCCCTGCGCGAGATGCGCCGCACGAATGCCTGAAAACGCGGCCGCCGCCGCGGCCCTGGCCGAGGCCGAGCGGGTCCTGCGGCAGAACTGGGTGATCGGGCGCCGGGGCGACACCGAGTTCAGCTACACCGAGCCGAGCCCCGGCCGCTATCCCTGGCAGTGGTACTGGGACTCCTGCTTCGCGGCGATCGTCTGGCGGCGCTTCGAGCCGGCCCGGGCGCGGGCCGAGCTCGAGAGCCTGCTCTCGGCCCAGCGGCCGGACGGGTTCGTCGGCCACACGATCTTCTGGCGCAGCCACGTCTCCCTCCTGCGGCTGCTCTTCTACAACGTCGCCTCCCGCAAGGCGCATCAGACCGAGACGATCCAGCCGCCGCTCCTGGCCTGGGCCTGGAAGATCGCCGTCGGCGACCCGAACGAGGAGCCGCGGATCGCCCGCCAGGTCGACTGGCTCGCCGCCAACCGCGACCTCGAGGGCGACGGGCTGCTCTGGATCGTCCAGCCCGACGAGTCGGGCCTCGACGCCTCGCCGAAGTTCGAAGAGGCCTGGGGATGGCGGGCGGTCGGCCGGATCGGGTTCCCGCTCCTGGTCCACCGCAACCGCAGGCTCGGCTGGGACGCGCGGCGGATCCGCGACGCCGGCGGCCCGGTGCTCTGCGAACCGCTGGTCAACACGCTGTGGTCGCTCTCGCTGCAGGCGCTGGGACGGCCGTCGGCGACGCCGGCGCTGGTCGACCGCCTCTGGGACGAGCGGCGGGGCCTCTTCCTCGACGAGGTGCAGCCCGGCGGGGAGCGGCTCCAGACCCTGACCTGGGCCTCGCTGGCGCCGCTGGCGCTCCCGGACCTGCCCGAGGAGATCGGCCGCCGCCTCGTCGAGGAGCACCTCCTGAACGAGCGCGAGTTCCTCACCCCCGTCGCCCCTCCCTCGGTCGCCGTCGGCGAGCGCGGCTACGAACCCGGCGGCAGCCACGGTCCGATCCGGCGCTACTGGCGCGGCCCCACCTGGATCAACTCGGCCTGGCTGGTCTGGCTCGGGCTACGCCGGCTCGGCTATGAGGCCGAGGCACAGCGTCTGGCAGACGGCGTCATCGGCGCCGTCGCCCGCGAAGGCCTGCGCGAGTACTACGACCACCGCGACGGCAAGGGCCTCGGCGCCCGCGATTTCGCCTGGTCGGCCTTGGTGGCTGAGTTAGCCGATCCCTCCCACGTCAAATAGTTCGCTGGCAAGGACGCAGGGAGCGTGGCGTGCTCTGCACGCGAGCGACCGAGGACGCCGCCAGCGGGCTATTTGTAGCGGTAGGTGATGCGGCCTCGATCGAGGTCGTAAGGCGAAAGCTCGATCTTCACGCGGTCGCCCGGGAGGATGCGGATGTAGTGGCGGCGCATCTTGCCGGAGATGTGGCCGAGGACCTCGTGACCGTTGTCCAGTTTGACCCGGAACATCGTGTTGGGGAGAGCCTCGGTGATCTCCCCCTCCATTTCGATCTTTTCCTCTTTGGCCATGCGGCGGGGAGCGTATCTAACGGCGCAGGTGCTCGATGGCCCCGGCACGGTCGGTTACTTCGCCTGCATACTGCGCCGCCTCCAGCTCGGCGAGCGCCGAGCCCAGCTCCGGGCCCGCCTCGATGCCCAGCTCGGCGACGATCTCGTCCCCGCGCAGGAGCGGCTCGGGGGGGCCGTCGCGCCGCCAATCGAGTCCCGCGGCGATCAGCTCCCGGGCCAACTCGAGGTGCGCGGCGACCATCTCGGGGGCGGCGATCGGGCCGACGCCGCGGGCGGAGAGGCGGTCGGCGACGGTGAGCAGGGTGACGTCGACCGCGACCGGTTCGGTGGCGCGCAGATAGGCGTGGACGCGGCGCGGCGGCAGCGGCATCTCCGGGATCAGGAAGCCCAGCCGCAGGTGGTGGCGGGTCAGGCCCTGGAGGTGCTGGGTGAGGCGGCGGCTGGCCCGCAGGCGGCGGCATATCTGGGCGACGTGCTCGGCGCCGACCTCGTCGTGTCCGCGAAAGCCGACGAAGCCGTCGCGTTCTGCCTTGGTCGCCGGCTTGGCGACGTCGTGGAAGAGCGCGCCGAAGCGCAGGGCGGTGCGGCGGGTCATCTCGTCGGCAAGCGGCTCCTCGAGCAGCGCCTCCACCTCCGGGGCGCGGTCGGCCGCGAAGCGCTCCAGGTCGCCCTCGACCTCGAGGGTGTGCTCGAGCACCGCGATGGTGTGGTCGTAGACGTCGAGGTGGTGGTTGGGGCCCTGCTCGACGCCGCGCAGCGTCTCCAGCTCGGGCAGGACGACCGCCGTCACCTCCAGCGCGTCGAGCAGGCGCAGGCCCCGCAGGGGATCGGGTCCCCCGACCAGCTGCCGCAGCTCCGCCAGCTGCCGCTCCCCCGCCGGGTCGGCGGCGCGCCCGGCGGCGGCGCGGGCGAGGCGGACGGTCTCCGGCTCGATCTCGAGGTCCAGCTGCGCCGCGAGGCGGGCGGCCCGCAGCAGCCGCAGCGGGTCGGCGGCGAAGCTCCGCTCGCTGACCGCGCGCAGCATCCGCGCGTCGAGGTCGGCCAGGCCGGAGTAGGGATCGACCGCCTCGTCCCCGTCCAGCGGCACCGCGACAGCGCCGATCGTGAAGTCGCGCTCGGCGAGATCGGCCTCGATGCCGTCGCCCCGCAGCGCGGTCAGGTCGACCTGCCAGCCATGACGGCGGGAGACGACCCGCCAGGTCCGGAACTCGGCGGAGAGCTCGAAGGCGTGGTCGCCGAGCTCGTCGGCGATCGCGCGGGCGACGGGCTGGGGGTCGCCGGCGATCGCGAGGTCGAGGTCGCGCACCTCCTCGCCGAGGACGGCGTCGCGCACCGCGCCGCCGACGATCCAGGCCTCCGCGGAGGCGTCGA
>DASUQZ010000122.1:0-2789 GCA_036280335.1 Solirubrobacterales bacterium | reverse complement strand
ACAACGGGCCTAGTCTCGCCGCGTGTCGGGCAGGAGCGGGAGCGGCGAGTCCGGTGGGGCAAGCGTCGAGCAGATCGGCCTCGTGGCGCTGCTCGGTGTCCTCTTCGCCCTGGCGGCCGCGGCGCTGGTCGCCGCGATCTCGGCGGTCGCCGCGGGCGGAGACGTCGAGGCCGGCCGCCGGCTCGCCGGGGCGCTCGGCAAGAAGCTCGCCTGTGCGCCGCGCCTGCCCGGCGCCTGCCGCCACCACCCGCTCGTCCCCGCCTACGGCTGGCCGCTGGCGCGCCTGGCGCGGGCGCTCGCGCCGCCTCCGCAAGCGCGGGCGGGCGCCTCCGGCCTCCCCCTGATGCCCGTCGACTTCCGCCGCTGCCGCCGCGAGAGCTGCGCCGTCGCCGCCGGCCCCCACCTCACCGCCTCCAACCGCCGGACCACCGCCTTCACCGAGGTGATCGACCGGCGCGGCTCCCTCGGCTGGGTGGAAGTCGTCTACTGGCTCTACCGCCCGACCCTCGGCTGGGAGCGCCTCGCCCGCCGCGCCGCCACTGCCGACGTCGCAGCGGCCTCAGGCGTGGAGGTCCTGGCCGAGGACGATCCGGCCCTGGTCCCGCTCGAGACCCTGCCCGGCCGCAACCACTACGAGTTCCCCGCCTCCGAGCGGCCGCCCTGGCAGTGGAGGGTCGGCGGCCGCTACCCCGGCTGGTCGAGCTAGCCCCTCCTGCCTACGCCGGCGTCCAACCCTCGCCCGCGACGGCGTGCTCGAGACCGGTCAGCTCGGCGGAACCGGGCTCGGCGACGTACAGCTTCATCACCTCGGCCCTGCTGGCGGCGGCGACCGAGCTGCCGCCCCTACGCGACGCGCGGCCACTGGGCCGGCCGCAACCCCCTGCCGCTGGCGAGCTCCAACCCCTCCTAGCCCCCGGCCGTCGCCACCTTGTCCTGGGCCGCCTCCTCTTCGGCCTCGCGGATCAGGCCGCGCCAATCCGTCGTCTTGAAGACGAGCAGGATCGCGGCGAACCCCAGCACCACCGACCAGGCCGCCATCGCGATCTGCGTCCCGACCGAGTAGGAGAGGACGGCGGCCCGCGAGGGCCCGCTCAGGGTCGCGACCAGCAGCGCCTGCTGGGCGCCGGCGCCGCCTGGGGTGAAGGGGACGACGTTGGCGATCGCCTGCACGCTCATCACCAGCATCACGTTGCCGATCGAGCCGCCGATCCCGAAGGCCTCGAGGAAGAACCAGAAGGCGCCGAAGCGGAAGAGCCAGCCGACCCCCTGCCAGGCGAAGACCTCGCGCAGGTAGCGGCGCGGCTCGGTGAGGATCACCAGCCCCTGGCGGACCCGCGCCCAGAAGCGGCGGACGCGGTGGGCGAGGAAGTAGACGGCGATGGCGATCGCCAGCAGCGTCACGCCAAGGGTGATGAAGAACGCCTGCGGGTTTTCGGCCCAGAAGGAGATCTCGAAAGCCGGCAGGTCGGGGATCCTCGGCAGCGGCGGCAGCAGCCCTTGGGTGATCGCGTAGAGGAGGACGAGGATGCCGACGGAGGTGTCGAAGACGGTCTGGACCAGGAAGGAGGAGGTGACCGTGGGGTAGGTCGAGTCGGGGATCTGGCGCTTGACGAGGAAGACCTTGGTCACGTCGCCGGCCCGGGCCGGGACGATCCCGTTGATCCCGGCCCCCGCCAGATAGGCGGCGGCGAGCGGCACGAAGGGGATCGCCTTGTCCGGGTAGGCGGCCCGCAGCACGTTGCGCCAGGCCCAGGCGCGGGCCAGCTGCATCCCCAGCAGGCAGAGCAGGGCGAACCCGAAGGTCGTCCACTCGATTTCCGAGAGATGGCGGAAGAATTCCGCCGCCCGGTTGAAGAACGCTTCGAAGTTGCCCTGGAGATCCGCGAAGACCATCGCAGCTAGACTAGCCACGCTCGTGCCGGACACCGACACGCACACCCTGCCACCCACCGCCGCCCCGGATCCCGCTGACGAAGCGATGTGCGCACGTGCGCGCGAGCGCTATGCGGCCGATCGCAAGAGCCGCTGGCGCAAGCGCCGCAAACGGCACGCGCAGCTGCCCAACCTGATCATCATCGGCGGCCTCAAGTGCGGGACGACCAGCATCCACCACTACCTCGGCCTGCATCCGGAAATCCAGATGTCGAAGCCGAAGGAGCTCAACTTCTTCGTCGAGGAGCTCAACTGGGACCTCGGCCTCGACTGGTACGCGAGCCGCTTCGACGACCGCTTCGAGGTGCGCGGCGAGTCCTCCCCGCACTACACGAACCTGCCCCGCTTCGAGGGGGTGCCGGAGCGGATCAAGCAGCACTGCCCGGACGCGCGCCTGCTCTACATGGTGCGGGACCCGATCAAGCGGATCCTCTCCCACTGGGTCCACGCCACCGGCGCCGGCTACGAGACCGGCGACCTGGTCGAGGTCCTCTCCAACCCGAACAGCTCCTACATGAACCGCTCCAAGTACTGGATGCAGCTGCAGCCCTACCTCGAGCGCTTCGACCGCGAGCAGATCGCGATCATCACCCAGGAGGAGCTGCAGACCGAACGCGAGGAGACGATGCGCAAGGCCTTCGCCTTCGCCGGCGTCGACGAGAACTTCACCTCCGAGCAGTTCGACCGCGAGTGGGAGAAGTCGAGCGCCAAGCAGGGCGACAAATACCAGTTCATGGAGAAGCTGATCAGGCTGCCGGGCTTCCGCTCCTTCGACCGCAACTTCGACCGCCTGCCGGAGTCGATGCGCTGGATCGTCGAGAAGGTCGTCCACGATCCCGAGAAGCCGCCGGCGCCGA
>DASUQZ010000121.1:0-7352 GCA_036280335.1 Solirubrobacterales bacterium | reverse complement strand
GGCCGCCGCAGCTTGCGGTGGACGTTGAATCCCTCGGGGGTCCTCTGCAGTTCCTTGGCGAGCGTGCGCAACCGGGTCGGACCGACGCTGGTGTCGACCGGCGGGCTCGCGGTCCGGTCGAGCAGTTCGCCGGTGCTCGAGGTGGCGCCGGTGACGGTCGGGTCCTCGTACTCGCCGGCCTCCATCTTCTCCCGCAGCGCCCTCAGCGCGCCCGACATCTCCGCGTGGCGCTCGTCGGAGGCCTTGCCGACCTCCTCGGCGGAGACCGTTCCCTCTTCGATCAGCTTCTCGGAGTAGATCTCCGAGACCGGCGGGTGCGACTTGATCTTCGCCGCCATCGTCGGCTGGGTGTAGGCGGGCTCGTCGGTCTCGTTGTGGCCGTAGCGGCGGTAGCCGATCACGTCGATGACGATGTCCCGGCACCAGCGCTCGCGGTAGGCCATCGCCAGCCGGATCGCGGCGACGCAGGCCTCGACGTCGTCGGCGTTGACGTGGATGATCGGGACGTTGAATCCCTTCGCCATGTCGGCGGCGTAGGGGGTGGAGCGCGCCTCGCCTGGGTCGGTGGTGAAGCCGACCTGGTTGTTCTGGATCAGGTGGATCGTGCCGCCGGTCGTGTAGCCCTTCAGCGCCTGCAGGTTGAAGGTCTCGGCGACGACTCCCTGGGCCGGGAAGGCGGCGTCGCCGTGCAGCAGCACCGGCACCGCCCGCTTGTGGTCGAGGGTTAGGTCCGGCCCCTCGAAGTCCTGCTGCAGGAAGCGGGTGCCGCCGGTGACGACCGGGTCGACGAACTCGAGGTGGCTCGGGTTCGGGTAGAGGCGGACCGAGATCTTCTCGCCGTCGGCGGTCTCCCAGAGGCCGCGGTGGCCGTAGTGGTACTTGACGTCGCCGGTGCCGCCGTGCGGGATCCCCGCCACCGCCTTGACGGCCTCGATCCGCTTCGAGCCCTCGAACTCGGCGAGGATCGACTCGACGGGGCGGCCGAGGTTGTGGGCGAGGACGCTGAGGCGGCCGCGGTGGGCCATCCCGAAGACGACCTCCTCGGCGCCGGCGCGCTGGGAGAGGGTGACGGCTTCGTCGAGCATCGGCACGATCACGTCGAGCCCCTCGATCGAGAACATCTTCTGGCCCAGGTACGCCTTCTCGAGGAAGCGCTCGAACTGGAAGACGTCGATCAGCCGGTCCAGCAGGCGCTTTTTCTCGTTTTCGGTGAGGGGCTGGCGATGCGCCCCGGTCTCGATCATCTCCCGCAGCCAGATCCGCTGCTGGTGGGAGGAGAGGTGCTCGACCTGGTAGCCGATCGTGCCGCAGTAGGCGTCGCGCATCCGCGGCAGCGCCTCCAGCAGGGTTTCGCCGGGGACGCCGATGCGCAGGATCGAGGCCGGGATCCGACTCATCAGCTCCGGGGTGAGGTTGACGTTCTCCGGCTGCAGCGCCGGGTCGCCCTTCGGCTCGGAGCCGAGCGGGTCGAGCTGGGCGGCGAGGTGGCCGTGGGTGCGGTAGGCCTTCAGCAGCGAGGTCGCCGCCTGCACTCCCTGCAGCAGCTCCTCGTCGATTTCGCCGGGGACGGTGGCCGGTTCGGCGCTCGGCGCGGCGGCCGTGAGCGGCGGCGCCGAGGCAGAGGCGGGGTGGGCGGTGCTGACCAGCGAGGCTTCGAAGCCGAGGTCGGAGGCGACCGCCTCGTAGAACCCGTCCTCGCCCTGCAGCAGCTCCTCGATCCGGCGCAGGAAGGCGCCGGACTCGGCGCCCTGGATGACGCGGTGGTCGTAGGTCGAGGTCAGCGTCATCACTTTTGAGACGCCGAGCTGCTTGAGCCGTTCCGGCGAGGCGTGCTTCCACTCCGGCGGGTAGGCGATCGAGCCGGTGGCGATGATCGCGCTCTGGCCGCTCAGCAGGCGCGGCACCGAGGCCATCGTGCCGATCCCACCGGGGTTGGTGAGGCTGATGTTGGTGCCCTGGAAGTCGTCGGCGGAGAGCTTGTTTTCGCGGGTCCTGGCGATCAGCTCTTCGTAGTGGGAGTGGAAGCCGGTGAAGTCGAGCTCGCCGGCGTTCTTGATCGCCGGAACCATCAGCGAGTGGGAGCCGTCTTTTTTCTCGACGTCGACGGCGATGCCGAGGTTGATCGGGTTGCCGTCGATCGCGAACGGCTTGCCGTCGCGCTCCTCGAAGACCCGCACCATCACCGGGAAGTCCTTGGCCGCCTCGACGATCGCCCAGGCGACGAGGTGGGTGAAGGAGACCTTCAGCCCGCGCTCCTTCAGCGCCGAGTTGATCGCCTTGCGTTTCGCGTCCAGCGTGTCGACCGCGATCGTCCGGAACGAGGTCGCCGTGGGCACCGCCCGGCTCTCGTCCATCGCATTCGCCAGCATCGCCGCCGCCCCCCGCAGCTGCTTCGCCTCACCCTGAGCCGGAGCAGCCGCGGCAGTCGCGCCATTCCCGCCCCCGTTCGAAGCAGCAAGCACGTCCTCCTTGGTCACCTTGGCGCCCGGGCCCGAGCCCCTAACCGAAGCAAGATCGACCCCGGTGGCCTCAGCAATCCGTCGCGCAACCGGCGTAGCCCTAACGTCGGCCGCCCCGTTCCCGGAGCCGGACCCCCCGTTGGTCCCACCGGCGTCAGCCACAGCGGCATCTGACGCGGGTGGCGCGGAGGACGAATCCCCGCCCGCAGTCCTGTTTGCAGAGGACGGGTCCTCGTCCTCCGTGACAGGACCCGCTGGCCGATCCCCCTGTCCCTCGCTGTCGGACCCACCGCCACCCCCAGCTTCCATCTCCGCCAACGGAGCCCCCACAGGAACCTCGTCGTCCACCTGCGCCACGATCTTGGTGATCACCCCGTCCATCGGCGCCGGCACCTCGGCGTCGACCTTGTCGGTGGAGACCTCGACGACGGTGTCGCCCTCGCTGACCGTGTCGCCCTCGGCGACGTGCCACTCGAGGACGATGCCCTCGGTCACCGACTCGCCCATCTCGGGCATGGAAATCTGCACGGTGGCCGTTTCTGGCATCTCTACGTCGCAGTCTAGGCAATGACGTTTACGAGCAGGTGAATGGAGATACCCTGCAGAGCAATGAGCTACTTCGTCACCGGCGCAACCGGATTCATCGGTCGGAACCTGGTCCAGAAGCTGCTCCAGCGCGAGGGCACGATCTACGCCCTGGTGCGGGCCGGGTCGCGCGGCCGGCTGGAGGAGCTGCGGACGAGCTTCGGCGCTGACGGCGCCCGCATCGTCCCGATCACCGGCGACCTCACCCAGCCTGGACTCGGTGTCTCCGAGGAGGACCTGCTGACGATGCGGGGGGAGATCGACCACTTCTTCCACCTGGCGGCGATCTACGACCTCACCGCCGACGCCGAGACGCAGGAGCTCGCCAACGTCGAGGGGACCCGCAGCGCGATCGAGCTCGCGGGAGCGCTGGAGGCGGGCTGCTTCCACCACGTCAGCTCGATCGCCGCCGCCGGCCTCTACAAGGGCACCTGGACCGAGGACATGTTCGAGGAGGCCGAACGGCTCGACAACAACCCCTACTTCCGCACCAAGCACG
This sequence comes from Solirubrobacterales bacterium, assembly GCA_036280335.1. Classification (GTDB taxonomy): domain Bacteria; phylum Actinomycetota; class Thermoleophilia; order Solirubrobacterales; family 70-9; genus VAYN01. The sequence continues at coordinate 3,809 of DASUQZ010000121.1, read as the reverse complement.
AGTCCGAGCGGCTGGTCCGCGACGAGTGCCAGCGCCCCTGGCGGGTCTACCGGCCGGGGATCGTCGTCGGCGACTCGCGCACCGGAGAGATCGACAAGATCGACGGCCCCTACTACTTCTTCAAGACCCTGCAGCGGCTGCGGCGGGTGGCGCCGGCCTGGCTGCCGATCGTCGGGATCGAAGGCGGCGAGATCAACATCGTGCCGGTCGACTACGTGGCGGCGGCGATCGACCACATCGCCCACAAGCCGCGGCTGAACGGGCGCGCCTTCCACCTCACCGACCCCAACCCGAAGAGCGCCGGCGAGGTGATCAACCTCTTCGCCCGCGCCGCCGACGCTCCGCAGATGGCGGTGCGCCTCGACAGCGACGTGACCGAGCCGGCGACGGGGGCGGTGCGGACCGCCCTGAAGCTCTTCCCGCCCGCCAGGCGCGCCGCGAAGATGGCGCTCGAAGGGGCGGGGCTGCCGCCGGAGCTGCTCACCTACGTCGACTACCCGACCACCTTCGACTCGACCAAGACCCAGAAAGCGCTGAAAGGCTCGGGGATCGAGGTGCCGCCGCTGGAGAGCTACGCGGCGCGGGTCTGGGACTACTGGGAGCGCAACCTCGACCCCGACCTCTTTCGCGACCGCTCCCTCTCGGGCGCGGTGCGCGGCAAAGTCGTGCTGATCACCGGGGCGTCCTCGGGGATCGGCAAAGCGACCGCGGTCAAGGTCGCCGACGCGGGGGCGACGGTGCTGCTCGTCGCCCGCTCGCTCGACAAGCTGGAAGAGACGAAGGACGAGATCGTCGCCGCCGGCGGCACCGCCCACATCCACCAGTGCGACCTCTCCGACATCGAGGACATCGAGCGGATGGCCGATGAGGTGCTGGCCTACCACGGCCACGTCGACATCCTCGTCAACAACGCCGGCCGCTCGATCCGCCGCTCGATCTCCCTCTCCTACGATCGCTACCACGACTTCGAGCGCACGATCCAGCTCAACTACCTCGGCGCGGTGCGGCTGATCCTGGCGCTGCTGCCGGCGATGCGCGGGCGCAAGTCGGGCCACATCATCAACATCAGCTCGATCGGGACCCAGACCAACCCGCCCCGCTTCTCCGCCTACGTCGCCTCGAAGGCGGCGCTGGACGCCTTCAGCCGGGTGATCGCCTCCGAGGTGGTCGAAGACGACGTCCACCTCACGACGATCCACATGCCGCTGGTGCGGACGCCGATGATCGCCCCGACCCGGATGTACGACATGTTCCCGGCGATCACGCCCGAGGAGGCGGCGGAGATGATCGCCAAGGCGATGGTCCGGCGTCCGAAGAAGGTGGCGACCCGCCTCGGCAACTTCGGCGAGCTGATGTACGCGGTCGCGCCGAAGGCAAGCGACTCGATCCTCAACACCGCCTACAAGCTGTTCCCCGATTCGCAGGCGGCGAAGGGGAAGAAGGAGGAGGCTCGCGACAAGCCGCCCACCACCGAGGCCGTCGCCTTCGCGCATCTGATGAAAGGCGTCCACTGGTAGGCGCTCGGCGCGGCGGGTCCCGCGCCACCCGCCGGAGGAGCGTCTAGGGCAGGATGTTCCTATGACCGACCGCAGGCTTAAGCACTGGGGCTGGGGATATGAGGACCAAGCTCCGACGGCTACGCAGCTGCGGGAGGCTGCGGAAGGGATTCGGGGGCGGTTCGGGTTCGGGGGTGAGGTGCGGGAGCCGGTGCCGCTGGAGGAGGTGGAGCTGCGGGGGGCGCGGTTGAAGCGGCCGAGCGACTTCGGGGACCTGTTTTCGGACGGGCGTTACGAGCGGGTTTCGCACACGTTGGGGAAGGCCTACCGGGATGTCGTGCGCGGGTTCTACGGGCGGTTCGAGAATCCGCCGGACCTCGTCGCCTTCCCGAAGGACGAGTCGGAGATCGAGACGGTGCTGAGCTGGGCGGAGGCCGAGGGGGCGGCCGTCGTGCCGTTCGGGGGAGGCACCAGCGTCGTCGGCGGAGTGGAGGCGCGGGTGGGGGAGCGGCCGGTGGTCTCGCTGGACCTGCGGCGGCTCGACCGGGTGCTGGAGGTGGACCCGACCTCGCTGGCGGCGCGGATCCAGGCCGGCGCGACCGGGCCGAGGCTGGAGGAGCAGCTGCGCGAGCACGGGCTGACCCTGCGCCACTTCCCCCAGTCGTTCGAGTACTCGACCCTGGGGGGCTGGATCGCCACCCGAGCCGGCGGCCACTTCGCGACGCTGGAGACCCACATCGACGACCTCGTCGAGTCGGTGCGCGCGATCACCCCGCGCGGGACCTGGGAGAGCCGCCGGCTGCCGGGCTCCGGCGCCGGCCCCTCGCCGGACCGGCTGCTGATCGGCTCGGAGGGGATCCTCGGGGTGATCGCCGAGGGCTGGGTGCGGGTGCGCCCGCGTCCGCAGTTCAAGGTGTCGGTCGGCGTCGAGTTCGGGGACTTCGCGAAAGCCGCCGAGGCCGTCCGCGAGATCGCCCAGTCCGGCCTCCATCCCTCGAACTGCCGCCTGCTCGACGCCGCCGAGGCCGAGCTGACCGGTGCCGGCGACGGCAGCGCTCACCTCCTGATCCTCGGCTTCGAGTCCGCCCACCACCCCGTCGACCACTGGCTGGAGACCGCCCTCGCCATCGCCCGCGAGCACGGCGGCACCCCCGGGGACGTCCGCGCATCCGGATCTGGCGACGACGCAGTCGGCGCCTGGCGCGGGGCCTTCCTGCTCGCCCCCTACCTGCGGGACACCTTCGTCGCCTGCGGCGTCCTCTCGGAGACCTTCGAGACGGCGATCACCTGGGACCGCTTCGAGGAGTTCCACGCGACGGTGATGGAGACGACCCGCCGAGTCGTCTCCGAGGTCAGCGGCGCGCCCGTCGACGGACCCGGCTCCCCCCGGGTCAGCTGCCGCCTCACCCACGTCTATCCCGACGGCGCCGCCCCCTACTTCACGGTCCTCGCCCCGGCGATCCGCGGCGGCGAGGTCGAGCAGTGGGACGAGATCAAGGCCGCCGTCTCCGAGGCCCTGCTCGAGGCCGGCGGCACGATCACCCACCACCACGCCGTCGGCCGCGACCACCGCCCCTGGTACGACCGCCAGCGCCCGGCCCCCTTCGCCGCCGCCCTCCGCGCCGCCAAGGCCGAGCTCGATCCGGCGGGAATGCTGAACCCAGGCGTCCTGATCGACCCGGCCTGACCCCGCTCAGCGGTACCCTTTCGCGACCTGGATTTCCGGTCGGGCAGCCAGTTCCCGCCTGAGCCGCCCTCCTGTAGATGGAAACGATCACCTCCGAACAGCCCACCGTGCCCCTAGAGCAGGGCCAGCCCGAGCAGGAGCCCGTGGTGCCGCGGCGCTCGCCGCTGCGGGCGGCGATCAAGACCGGGCGGCCGAAGGAGTGGATCAAAAACGTCTTCGTCTTCGCCGGCCTGCTCTTCTCGGGCGAGTTCACCGAGATCGACGCGATCACCTGGGCGCTGGTCACCTTCGTCGCCTTCTGCCTGATCTCCAGCGCCGGCTATTTCCTCAACGACCTGATCGACGTCGAGCTCGACCGCAAGCACCCGAAGAAGCGCTTCCGCCCGCTCGCGGCGGGCGAGCTGTCGGAGGGCGCCGCGATCGCGATCGCCCCGGCCCTCGCCGCCGTCGCGATCGCCGTGGCCTTCACCGTCAACTGGGAGGTCGGGCTGATGGTCGTCGGCTACGGCGTCGCCCAGGTCGCCTACAGCCTCGGCCTCAAGCAGATCGTGATCATCGACGTGATGACGCTGGCGGGCCTCTTCATCCTCCGCGTCGCCGCCGGCGCCGAGGCCGTCGACGCCCAC
>DASUQZ010000120.1:0-6138 GCA_036280335.1 Solirubrobacterales bacterium | reverse complement strand
CTCGCTCGCCAGCGGCTCGGCGTCGGGCCGGCCGAGGCCGAGCCTGCCGGTGTCCTCGAAGTAGGCGGCGGTCATCTCCGCCGCGAACTCCGCCGAGCCCTTCCCCGCCTCGCGCGCCGCGACGTAGATCTTGTCGTTGATGTCGGTGACGTTGACGACCAGCTTGGGCCGGTAGCCCTCGCTGCGCAGGAAGCGGGCGAGGAGCGAGAAGACGACGAACGGCCGCGCGTTGCCGATGTGGATGCGGCTGTAGACGGTGGGGCCGCACGCGTAGATACCCACGCGCTCGGACTCGAGAGCCCGCAGCTCCCCCGTCAGGGTGTCTCTGATCCTCACCTCCCGCATCGCTCAGGAGGATATGCGCATCGGCGCGGGCCGGCGCGAGCCGTCAGAAGGTGCGGTAGCCGGCCGTCGAGGCCTTGGAGTCGTTGCCGCGCAGCCAGGCCGGCGCGATCTCGTCCGCCGCCGCCTGCACCTCGCGCCGCGCCTTGCCGACGCTGGCCTTGATCTCGTCCTCGGTCGCCTCGCGCACCCGCTCCTCGCGACGCTGCGCCTGCACCCGGATCCGGTCGGACTCGACCCGCAGCTGCTCCTCGGCGCGGGCGCGGGCGGCCTCCTCGGCCTCGCGTTCCACCTTGGCCAGCAGCTGCTTGACGCTCTCCTCGGCTTCGCGCCGCACGTCCTCGGTCCCCTCCATCACCCGGCGCTCGATCTCGGTCTCGAGCCGGACCGCGGCCTCGTGCGACTCCGCCGCCGCGGCCTCGGCTTCGGCGGCCCGCTGCTCGGCGGCGGCGATCCGCTTGTCGGCCTCGGCCTGGATCTGGCGGCGGGCCTCCTCGAGCTTCTCCTTGAAGTCTTCCTCGGCCGCCCTGCGCGCCTCGGCCGTCGCGTTCTCGGCATCGAGCCGCGCCTCGGCAACGGCGCTCTCGGCTTCGGCCTTGGCCTCAGCCGCGGACCGCTCGGCCTCCGAGCGCGCCTTCGAGGTCTGGGAGACGATCTCTTCGCGTTCGGCCTGCGAGCGCCGCTGCAGCTCCTCGAAGGACTGCTCGGCGCGATCGCGCGCCGCCTCCGCGGCGGCCGCGCGCGCGTCGGCCTCCGAGCGCGCCTTGCGCTCGGCGGCGATCCGCTCGCGCGCCTCGGCCGTGACCCTGCGCAGCGTCAGCATCGCCCGCTCCTTGAACTGGTCCCTGAGCCCGTCGGCGCGCTCTTCGGCCGCCTTGACGCGTCCCTCGCTGACCCTGACCCACTCGAGCGCCTGGTCGGCGACGCCGCGCATCGCGCGCGTCGCCTCCCCCACCTGCTGCAGCTGCCGAGCCGGTTCGCTCATCCCCGCGCAAACTACTACCAACGTCGGAGGCGACGCCCCTCACTCAGAACCGCAGAGCCCGCATTTTGCGAGACGCCCGGGTGGTCACCGGGGGAGGGGTCCGCCGGACACTCCCCGCTTTTGTCCGCCGGACCCCTCCCCCGGTGTCCTACGCAGACTTCTCCGTATCGCGAGCCCGAAGGTCCCGCTTCAAGACCTTGCCCGTCGCATTGCGCGGCAGCTCCTCGAGGAACTCGATCTCGCGCGGGCTCTTGTAGGAGGCAAGGTTCGCCTTCACATGCGCGGTCAGGTCCCCCGCGGAGATCTCGACTCCGGTCCGCACGACCACGAAGGCCTTGAGCCGCTGGCCGAACTCGTCGTCCTCGACGCCGACCACCGCCACCTCCTCGACCGCATGGTGGTCGGCGAGCAGGTCCTCGACCTCGCGCGGGAAGACGTTCTCGCCGCCGGAGACGATCATCTCGTCGTCGCGGCCGTCGATGAAGAGCCGTCCGTCGCTGTCGATGTGGCCGACGTCGCCGCTGGAGTAGAGGCCGTCGATCATCTCCTTGCCGCCGCCGCCGGTGTAGCCCTCCATTGCCATTTCGTTGCCGACGAAGATGCGGCCCACCTCGCCCTGGGGAACCTCCTGGCCGTTCTCGTCGTAGAGGCAGATCTTGGTCCCGCGGGGCGGCTTGCCGGCGGTCCCGGGGGCGGCGCGCAGGTCCTCGGGCGTGGCGACCGTCGCGTAGGCGACCTCGGTCGAGCCGTAGAGGTTGTAGACGTTGTCGCCGAAGCGGTCCATCCAGGCGATCGCCAGCTCCCCCGGCAGCGCCGAGCCGGAGAGCGAGGTGATCTTCAGCGAGGGGAGGCTGTACTTCGCGAGCGTCTCCTCCGGCAGCGTCAGGATGCGCTGGATCATCACCGGCACCGCCGCCAGCACATCGGCGCGGCTCTGCTCGATCGCCTTCAGCGTCTCCTCGGGGTCGAAGCGGCGGCGCAGGACCATCGTCGAGGCCGTCGGCAGGCTCATCACGAAGTGGAAGAAGCCCCAGGAGTGGAAGAGCGGCGCCGCGATCATCATCGTCATCCGGCTGCGGAAGGGGATCTTGTCGATCAGCGAGGCGATCGGCAGCAGCCCTTCGGGGCTGGAGCGCTGGGCCCCCTTCGGGGTGCCGGTGGTGCCGGAGGTGAGGATCACGAATTTGGGCCGGTCGGGGGGCGGCTTCAGGTTCGACTCGTCGCCGCGCTCGATCAGGGCCTCGAGGGTCGGCTCGGAGACCTCGCCGTCGCACCAGCCGACGATCCGCTTCACGGACGGGTCGACGTCGGCCAGCAGGTCGGTGAACTCCTCGTCGTAGACGAGCGCCTTCGGGCCCTCGCGCTTCGTCACCTCGACCAGCTGCGGTCCCGCGAACATCGTGTTCAGGTAGAGGGCGCTGGCGCCGAGCTTGGCCGAGGCGAGGGTGGCCTCGATGAAGCCGCGGTGGTTGCGGCACATGACGCCGACGCCGTCGCCGGGGCCGATGCCCAGCTTCGCCAGCTCGTGGGCGAGCGCGTTGGTGCGGCGGTGCAGGCGCTCCCAGGTGAGCGAGCCGCGTTCGTCGACGATCGCCAGCTCGTGCGGGTAGTGGATCGCCGCGGTGGCGACGCCGGTCGCCGGCGAGGCGCCCCAGCGGACGAAGGTCGCGCCCATCTTCACGGCTTTGTCGGGGCGGAGCAGGCCGAGGATCCCCGCCTCGCGCAGCACTTTCATCTGAAAGCGCGCATCCGATATCGAAGCTTTCACACCCGCCCCGCTGCCCTTTGCCTTGGCCATGCAGCCAGAAGACTATTCGCTATCGACGCTTGCGACCGCCAGGCAGGCGATTCCCTCGCCGCGGCCGACGAATCCCATGCCCTCGTTGCTGGTCGCCTTGACGCTGACGCGGGCCGAGGTGGCCTCGGCGAGGATCCGCTCCATCTCCGCCTTGTAGGGGCCGAGGCGGGGCTGCTCGCAGATCAGGGTCGCGTCGATGTTGACGATCCGACCGGCGATCGTGCCCACCACGGTGCGCAGCAGGTCGATCGAGTCGGCGTCCTCGAAGGCCGGGTCGTCGTCGGGGAACATCGTGCCGATGTCGCCGCCACCGTTGGCGCCGAGCAGGGCGTCGATGACCGCGTGGGTGAGGACGTCGGCGTCGGAGTGGCCTTCCAGTCCCTGCTCGTGCTCGATCTCCACCCCGCCGAGGACGAGGCGGCGGCCCGGGGCGAAGCGGTGGCTGTCGTAGCCGAGGCCGACCATGGTCATGAGACGCGGCTGCCGAGGGGGGCGAGGCTGCGCTGCCGCTGCTCGAAGACGGCGATCTCCTCGACCCCGAGCTCGTCGAGGAACCGGACGGCGCGGTCGTATTCGAAGCCGACATGCTCGGGCAGGTGGGCGTCGGAGGAGAGCGCGAAGACGGCGCCCGCCTCGACGCACATCTCCGCGAACTCGCGGGAGGGGTAGAGCTCGCCGACCGGCTTGCGCAGGCCCGCGGTCGAGATCTCCACGGCGATCCCGGTCTCCGCGATCGCCTCCACCGCCGGCTCGTAGAAGGAGCGCGGGTCGCGGTCCGGCAGCGGCCGCGCCCGGCCCCAGACCTTGACCAGGTCGGGATGGGCGAGGATGTCGAAGAGGCCGGAGCGGGCGCAGGCGGCGAGCGCCTCGAAGTAGCGGCGCCAGATCTCGTCGGCGTCGCCGTCGCCCTCCCAGACGTCGAAGCCGTCGTGGTCGACGGCGGCGTCGCCGTCGCCGATGAAGTGGACCGAGCCGACGACGTAGTCGAAGTCCCGCGCCTCCAGCATCGCGGCGGTCCGCTCCTCGGCGCCGGGGACGAAGTCGCACTCGACGCCGAGCCGCAGCGGGGTGGCGCGGACGAACTCGCAGTAGGCGTCGAGGTCGTCGACCGCGTTCTCGACCCAGAGCGGGTGGCGCCAGAGATCGAGCGACTGGCGGAAGCGGTAGACGTGCTCGGAGACGCCGAGCTCCTCGACCCCGGCCGCCTCCGCGGCGGCGAGGTAGCGCTCGACGTTCTCGGCGGTGAAGTAGCGCTCGAAGGTGGTGCCCTCCTCGTCGGGGCGGAGGTGCAGGTGGTAGTCGGTGAGCATCGATTCGAGCCTACCGGCCTAGACTTTCGAGCCGATGGCTCGCGACCTGCCGATCCTGCTCCTCGCCCTCGCCGGCGGCACGGCGTTTGCCCTGCTGGTGGGAGCCAAAAACCTCGGGACCGCGCTGGGCGTCGGGCAGGTCGTCTTCGCGGCGGCGCTCGTCTACGTGCTGATGCGCGATTAGCTCGCGACCCGTTCGCTGAGGAGCAGCTCGGCGACCCGCAGGTCCAGCGGCGTCGTCACCTTCAGGTTCTCGCCGGCGACGGGATGGATGAGGACGGTCCCCCCCGCCCGCTCGACCAGCATCGCCTCGTCCGTCGCCTCCTCCGGCCGCTCGACGCTGGCCAGCGCCTCCCGCAGCGCCTCCGTCCGGAACGCCTGCGGCGTCTGGGCAGCCCAAAGCCGGCTCCGATCCTCCGTCCCTTCGATCGCGAGCTTGCGATTGAGCACCTCTGGGGTGTCGAATCGCAAGCTCGTCGCCGCAGCTCGCTTGATCGTGTCGGTGACCGGCGCGGCGGCGATCACGCCGGCGGCGTCCGGGTTTGCGTCGAGGTCGGCGACGAGGGCTTCGACCAGCTCCGGCGTCAGCAGCGGCCGGGCGGCGTCGTGGATCGCCACGTAGGCCGTCCCCACCGCCTCGAGGGCGTTGGCGACTGACTGCGCCCGCGTCTCGCCCCCCGGCACCACGGTGAGGTCGTGGCCGCCGATCTCGCGGACGTGTCCCGGCGGCGCGGCGACGACGATCGAGCGCACCGAGTCGCACGCCCGGAAGGCGTCGAGCGACCACTCGATCATCGGCCTTCCCGCGACGGGCACGAAGGCCTTCGGGCCGCCGGCTCCGAGCCTCTGCCCGGAGCCGGCGGCCGCGATCACGGCCGATGCGGCGTTGGTTGCCGTCCTAGGCAGTCGCCTTCGCTGCTCCGAAGCGCTCCTCGAGCAGCTCGTCCAGGTAGGCCTCCGCGCCGTCCTCGTCCTTGTCGAGCGCGTACATGAACTCCGAGGCGAGGATCTTCTTCGCGCGCGTGTACATCTGCTTCTCGCCCGTGGACAGTCCCTTCTCCCATTCGCGGATCGCGAGATTGCGGACCACCTCCGCGAGCTCGTAGACGTCCCCCGTCTTGATCTTCTCGCGGTTGTGCTTGAACCGGCGGTTCCAGTTCTTCGGCATCTCGGAGACCTCGTCGGTGAGGACACCGATCACCTTCTTCACCTGCTCCTCGTCGATCACTCGACGGAGCCCGGCACGATGGGCGTTCTCGCAGGGGACCATCACGGTCATGTTGTTGTGGAGGATGTTGATGGTCAGGTAGTCCCGCTTCTCGCCCATCAGGTCCTTCGTCTCCTTCTTCAGGACCACTCCAGCGCCGTGGTGCGGATAGACGACATGGTCTCCGACCTCGAACTTGATCAGCGGAACGTCAATCATTTCGAGGTCGGCGACGGAAGCCTCGTCGACTACCTCCTCTGTTAGCTCAGGAATTGGTCTCTCCTTTGGTCGCGACGGCGGCAGCTACGGGCCGTCAACTTTGCAGTGTCCGGTCGATGGGGTCGACCTCCTGAAGCCTGCGAACGCCCTCGCGGATGTCCTTCGCCCGCGTGGACCCGACGCCCTCGACTGCCTCCAGGTCGTCGTCGCTCGCAGCGAGTATCTCCTCCAGTCCCCCGAACTCGTGAATGATCCGCTGGACCACCAGCTTCGGCAG
>DASUQZ010000119.1:0-8527 GCA_036280335.1 Solirubrobacterales bacterium | reverse complement strand
CGATCCCCGAGGCAGGCAACGCGATAGCGGTCTCCATCGACGGCAACGGCCGCCGCGTCGCATGCGACCCCTATGCGGGAACGGTCGAGGCGGTGCTCGAGTGCGCCCAGAACCTCGCCTGCGTCGGCGCCGAGCCGCTCGGCCTCACCAACTGCCTCAACTTCGGCAACCCCGAGAAGCCGACGGGTGCCTGGCAGCTCGACCGGGCCGTCAGCGGCCTCGCCGACGCCTGCCGGGCCCTCGGGGTCCCGGTCGTCGGCGGCAACGTCTCTCTCTACAACGAGGGCCCCGACGGCCCGATCTACCCGACCCCGGTGGTCTCGATGGTCGGCGAGCTGCCCGACCCGGCCAGCGTCGCCGGCAGCGCCTTCGTCCGCGAGGGCGACGCGATCGGCCTGATCGGTCCCTTCGCCCCGGTCCTCGCCGGCTCCGAGCTGGCCAAGCAGCGCGGGCAGCTGGCGATGGGGCTGCCGCAGCCCGACATCGCCTCGGTGGCGGCGGCCTGCGCGATCGTCCGCGACGCCATCCGCGCCGGCAGGCTCTCCTCCGCCCACGACGTCTCCGACGGCGGCCTCGCCTGCGCGCTCGCCGAGTCGGCGATCGCCGGCGCCATCGGCTGCGAGGCCAACATCGAACACCTGCGCGAGCGCGGCGCCCAGCCCGAGGAAGCCCTCTTCGGCGAGGGCACCGGCGGCTTCCTGGTCAGCGGCGAGCGGGCGACGCTGGAGGAGCTCGGCGCGGTCCTAATCGGCACCGTGGGCGGCGAGCAGATCGCCATCGGCGCCGGCGACCGCAGCCTCTCGGTCAGCCTCGCCGACGCCGAGCGCGCCTGGCACTCGCTGGCGGCGCAGGCCGAGCGCGACGGCGCCTGAGCCGACCGCCGCGAGCGTCGCGAAGAGGTAGGCGGAGTCGGAGACCCGCAGGGACTCCGACAGGGAAACCGGGTCGCCGACGATGGCGACGAGGATCGCGGTGCCGAGGACGGCGCCGACCTGGCGGAAGGCGGCGTTGACGGCGCTGGCGGTGGCGAAGCGGTCGACGGGGACGTCGCGGACGGCGGCGGAGCCGAGGGCGGGAAAGGCGAGTCCGATCCCGATCCCGGTCAGGCTCGCTCCCGGCAGCCAGGTGCCAAGGTAGTCGGGCTCGGCCCCGGCCGAGCGCAGGACCAGCGTCCCGGCGGCGAAGACCAGCGTGCCGGGCACGATCACGGCGCGGTGGCCGAAGCGGTCGGCGAGGCGGCCGGCGGGGCCGGAGACCACGGTCGTCAGGGCGGGGCCGGGCAGCGCCGCCAGACCGGCGCCGAGCACCGAGTAGCCCCAGACCGAGATCAGGAAGAGGACGTTGCCGAGGATCAGCGAGAAGAAGGCGGTGGCGAACAGCAGCGTGCCGAGGTTGCCGATCCCGAAGGAGCGGTGGGAGAAGAGCGCCGGCTCGACGATCGGGCGCGGGTGGCGGAGGCTGCGGAAGATGACTACTCCGAGCAGCGCCGCGGCGACGGCGAACGCGGCAAGGGTGGCGGGTGAACTCCAGCCCCAGTCGTTGCCCTCGACAATCCCCAGCGTCACCGAGGCCAGGGCGACGGCCAGCATCGCCGCCCCCGGCAGGTCGGGAAGGCGGCTGTCGGCGATCGGCCGCTCCGGCAGGTGCGCCCGCCCGAGCCAGAGGATCGCGGCGCCGAGCGGGAGGTTGACGAGGAAGACGAGGCGCCAGTCGGAGACTTCGACCAGCGCCCCTCCCAGGGTCGGGCCGATCGCCGCGGCGGCCGCGGCGGCGGCGCCCCAGAGCCCGACCCCGGCCGCCCGCCGCTCGACCGGGAAGCTGTCGAGGACGATCGCCAGCGAGGTCGGCGCGATCAGCGCTCCCCCCACCCCCTGCAGGACGCGGGCGGCGATCAGGGTCTCCAGCGTCGGCGCCACCGCGCAGAGCAGGCTCGAGACCGTGAAGGAGGCGACCCCGGCGAGGAAGACGCGGCGGTGGCCGAAGCGGTCGGCCAGTCCCCCGGCGGGAACCAGCAGCGCCGCGAGGACGACGAAGTAGCCGTCGAGCACCCAGGAGAGCAGGCCGCGGCTCGCCTCGGGGAAGGAAGCCGAGATGTCCGGGAAGGCGATGTTGACGATCGTCGTGTCGAGGAAGACGAGGAAGGCGCCGGTACAGGCGATCGCCACCGACCCTCTATGACGCTGGTCATACATCGCGGCCGCGACTATACTATGTCCGTGGGCATAACGCGAATCGCCGATGCCGAAGCGATCGAGCCGACGCGCCGTGACGGGCGCGACCGGCTCCTGAACGGCGCCCGTAAGCTGCTCGCCGAGAAGGGCTACTCGGGGATGGAGCTGCGCGACGTCGCCGAGCGCGGCAAGGCTCCGCGCGGCTCGATCTACCACCACTTTCCCGGCGGCAAGCGCCAGCTCGCGGTCGAGGCGGCCGAGCTCGAGGGCCGCGAGATCCGCGCCGCGATCGAACGCTCCCTGGACGAGCGCGGCCTCGCGGCGACGCTGACGATGTTCGGCGAGATGTTCAGCCGCCGCGTCGAGGACCAGCCCGAGCGGCTCGGCTGCCCCGTCGCCGCCGCGGCGCTGGCCCGCCCGGAGGACCCGGCCCTCGCCGCAGCCGCCACCGCCGCCTTCCAGAGCTGGGAAGCGCCGATCGCCGCCGCCCTCCGCGACGAAGGCGTCAGCCGAGAGGACGCCGAGACCTTCGCCGGCCTGGTCGTCTCGACGGTCGAGGGCGCCCTGATCCGCGCCCGCGCCGCCGGCGACGCGGCGCCGCTCGAGTCGGCCGTGGGTGGCTTGCGGCAGGCGCTAGGGGCGTTGCTCGGCAAGTCGTAGTCGCCCCCGAGAGCCGGGCCCGGCTATGCTCGCCACAGTTCGGTCGAAGGTTTTTCACCGTATTGGGAGAGCAGACTGAGATGAGAAAACTGGCTGCGGGATCTTTCGCCTTCCTCTTTCTGCTCGCATACGTCGTCTCCGCCAGCCCAGCAGCTGCTGCGACCACCTATCTGCGCCCAGACAAAGACCGATCGACCAGCGGTTGGAACATCGTCGGTGCACCGACGGCATCGCAAGCGCTTGCCGATCCGGTTACCCCGTCAGAAATCCCGAGTGCGACCTCCTATGTACAGACGAAATGTTCGTTCGGCTGCAGCTTGGAAACGCTGAGCGTCGACCTCGATACCGCTTCTCTTGCCGGTCTCACCAACGTGGCGGTCACGGCTTGGTTCTACACGCCCGACTCCAGCCCTGTACAGATGGAAGCCAGAAGAGCAGGGGTCTTCGTTCTCGGATCTGTGGAATCGAAAAAAGCCGGATGGCATTCAGCGTCCGTTTCGCTGACCAAGCAAGCCCACCTCGATGATCTTTCCCTGCATTTCAAAAAGGGGTTCTCTGGGTCGACGGGGCCACGCATCTACAGCGCGTTCGTTCAGCTGACCTATACGCCACCCTCGACCAGCATCTACTGGGGTTCCTGGATAGACGGCGACGTCTATACGAAAGCGGGAGAAGAACCTTGGGGCGATGCACCTTGGAGCAATCAGACCTGGGACGAATTCGAGGCAAACTCAGGCGGCAAGCCTTTATCGATCCTCCACTTCGGCCAGCCCGCTCCCTGGAATCAGAGCTTCGCGGAAGGGCCTCTTGATTTGACGATCGAACGGGGTGCGATCCCGATGATGGACATGGATCCCGATGGGGTGACCCTCTCCTCCATCAATTCAGGCGCCAAAGATGCCGACTTCCAAGCCTGGGCGGCGGCTGTGAGCGAATACGGCAAGCCGTTCTTCCTGCGCTGGAGCTGGGAGATGAACGGCCAATGGTTCAAACCATACGGCCCTGAATCTGCCGCCTCGCCAGAACTCTACAAACAGGTATGGAGACGGATCCACGGAATCGCCACCGAACACGGGGCACACAACATCACCTGGGTCTGGTGCCCGAACGTGACCGTCGAAGGCACCACGCCGATCTCTCAGCTATATCCAGGTGATGCTTACGTTGACTGGACCTGCATGGACGGCTACAACCGCGGCAGTAACCCGATCAATCCCGAAGGATCGAAATCGTTTTCAGGAGTGTTTTCGCAGACTTACCAGGAACTCCTGTCCATAGCGCCTTCCAAGCCGATCATGATCGGTGAGGTCGGCGCGACGGAGGTAGATCTCTTTCGCAAGAAGCGAGACTGGATAGCCGAAGCCCTGGGGAGCGAACTTCCAACCAACTTCCCCAAAATCGAGGCGGTGCTCTGGTTCAACTGGAACCATCCGGAGCCAACCGGGGAACGCTGGGACTGGCAGATCGAGTCTTCTCCTGCAGCGGAAGCCTCCTTCCGTAATGTCATCTCCTCTCCCTTCTATGCGGCGAACGCCTTCGGAAGCCTTCCGCCGCTGACCAAGATTCAGCCCCTGCCGTAGCGCTCGCATACCCCTCCTTCCTAGCGGCGTCCATAGCTGGCCTTGCTCGTTTGCGGCGGGTTTAGACAGCTCGCTTCGCGGGCAGCTTCTTCAATGCACCCGAAGGAGGGACGATGGAGGAGCGAACTTGAGCCGCCGCCGGATGACGCGGGCGCTGATCTGCCTCGCGGCCTCGGCTCTGGCCGCGGTCGGGCTTGCCGCCTGCGGCGGTGACTCCGGGGAGTCCGGCTCGCGGGAGCTGACCTTCTTCGTCGCGATCCAGCCGGGCGGGACGATCGAGGAAGTCTCGAAACGCTGCTCGGAAGAATCGAACGGGAAGTACACGATCACGCCGGAGTTCTTGCCGACCGACGCGAGCCAGCAGCGCGAACAGCTGGTCCGCCGCCTCGGCGCCGAGGACTCCTCGATCGACATCGTCGGCATGGACGTGATCTGGACCGGCGAGTTCGCCAACGCCGGCTGGGTCGAAAAATGGAGCGGCCGGCCCAAACAGCAGGTAACCGAACAGGTCTTCCCGAGCGTGCTCGAGACCGCCTCCTACGAGGGCGACCTGTACGCGGCGCCGTTCAACACCAACACGCAGCTGCTCTGGTACCGCAAAGACCTGGTCGACGAGCCGCCGAAAACGTGGAACGAGATGATCGAAGTCGCCGAAGGCCTCGAGGAAGCCGGCTCGATCCAGGTCCAGGCGAACCGCTACGAGGGCTTCATGGTCTGGGCCAACGCCCTGATCGAGAGCGCCGGCACCCAGATCCTCGCCGGCCCGGAAAGCGTGAAGCTGGAACAGGGGCCGACCGAAGAAGCGCTGCAGGTGATGGGGCGGCTGGCGAACGGCAAGGCGGCGCCGGCGAGCCTCTCGACCTCCGACGAGGACAGCGCCCGGCTCGCCTTCGAGGCGGGCGAATCGGCCTTCATGACCAACTACACCTTCGCCTACGCGAGCGCCCAGGCGGAAGCTCCGAAAATCGGCAAGGTGATGGGCGCCGCCCGCTTCCCGCGGGTCAACCCCGACGTCCCCAGCAAACCGCCGCTGGGGGGCTTCAACCTCGCCGTCAGCGCCTTCTCCGATAACAAGGACGTCGCCTTCGAAGCGGCCACCTGCCTGGCCGGCGAGGAGAGCCAGAAAACGGCGGTCGAACTCGACGGCCTCCCCCCCTCGCGTTCCGACCTCTACGACAGCAAGACCGTGACCGAAGCGTATCCGGGCTTCGCGCAGCTGATCAAAGAATCGATCGAAGACTCGGGGCCTCGACCGGCGACGGCGGCCTACCAGGACGTCTCGCTGGCGGTCCAGCGCTCGCTGCACCCGCCGGACAAGATCGACCCCGAAGACACCGAATCGATCTTCGACGAACTGAAGGAGAACGTCGAAGACGCGGTCAAGCGGGAAGGGCTGCTCTGATGAAGTCGGAGCGCACCCGCTCGGAACGGAAACTCGCCTGGATGCTCTGCGCGCCGGCGGTGCTGGCGATGCTGCTCGTCACCGCCTACCCGATCGCCTACGCGGTGATCCTCTCGGTGCAGGACGTCGACCTCCGCTTCCCCGAGGAGGGCGGCTTCGTCGGCCTCAGCAACTACGTCGCCGTCCTCACTTCCGACCTCTGGTGGACCGACCTCTTCAACACGGTCCTGATCATGGTCGTCACCGTCGCCGTCGAGCTCGTCCTGGGGATGGCGATCGCGATGGTGATGTACAGGGCGATCTTCGGGCGCGGCATCGTCCGCACCTCGGTCCTCATCCCCTACGGGATCATCACCGTGGTCGCCGCCTTCGCCTGGCAGTTCGCCTTCTCGCCGGAAACCGGGTTCGTCAACAACCTGCCGCTGATCGGCGACGAAACCGACTGGTTCGGCGAGCGCGGCACCTCCTTCGTGGTGATCATGCTGGCGGAGATCTGGAAAACGACGCCGTTCATGGCGTTGCTGCTGCTCGCCGGCCTGGTGACGATCGACCGCGGCCTCTACGAGGCGGCGCGCGTCGACGGCGCCACCGCCTGGCAGCGCTTCACCAAGATCACGCTGCCGCTGATGAAGCCGGCGATCCTCGTCGCGCTGCTCTTCCGCAGCCTCGACGCCTTCCGGGTCTTCGACACGATCTTCGTCATGACCCGCGGTGCGCTCGACACCGAATCGGTCTCGATCCTCGGCTTCAACCAGCTGATCTCGCGCCTCAACCTCGGGCTCGGCTCGGCGGTCTCGGTGCTGATCTTCATCTGCGTCTTCCTGATCGCGCTGCTGTTCGTCAAGGGCCTGGGGGCGCGGCTCGAGGAAGGGCGACCGGGGGCCTGAGATGGAACACGAACGCCGCGACTACGTCCTCTGGAGCATCGTCATCGCGCTGGTGGTGGTCTTCGCGCTGATCCCGGTGCTGTGGCTGATCTCGATCTCGCTGAAGCCGTCGGGGACGATCACCGACCAGCGCTTCATCCCCACCGAGATCTCCTTCGAAAACTACAAGAGCCTCTTCGAAGGCGGGATCGACGACAGCCCCTTCATCAAACCGCTGATCAACTCGATCGTGATCGCCCTGATCACCACCGTGATCGCGATCGTGCTCGCCTCGTTCGCCGCCTACGCGATCGCCCGCCTCGAATTCCCGGGCAAGCGGGTGATCCTCGCCGGGGCGCTGGCGATCGCGATGTTCCCGCCGATCTCCACCGTCGGCCCGCTCTTCGACATGTGGCGGGCGATCGGCCTCTACGACACCTACGCCGGGCTGATCATCCCCTACCTGACCTTCTCGCTGCCGCTGGCGATCTACGTCCTCGTCGCCTTCTTCCGGGAGATCCCCTGGGAGCTGGAGCAGGCGGCGCAGGTCGACGGGGCGACGCCGTTCCAGGCCTTCACCAAGGTGATCGTGCCGCTGGCCGCGCCGGGGGTCTTCACCGCCGCGATCCTCGTCTTCATCTTCTGCTGGAACGACTTCCTCTTCGCGATCTCGCTGACCAGCTCGGACGCCTCGCGGACCGTGCCCGCAGCCCTCGCTTTCTTCACCGGCGAGTCCTCGTTCACCCAGCCGACCGGGAGCATCGCCGCCGCGGCGGTGGTGGTGACGATCCCGATCATCGTCTTCGTCCTCTTCTTCCAGCGCCGAATCGTCGCCGGGCTCACCGCCGGCGCCGTCAAGGGATAAGGAGCAATACCGATGGCAGAGATAGTTCTCGACGACGTCTCCAAGGTCTTCCCCGACGGCTTCGAAGCCGTCAAAGACATGAACCTCGACATCCAGGACGGCGAGTTCATGATCCTCGTCGGGCCGTCGGGCTGCGGCAAGTCGACGGCGCTGCGGATGATCGCCGGGCTCGAGGACATCTCCCGCGGCGAGCTGAAGATCGGCGGCGACGTCGTCAACGAACGCTCCCCGAAAGACCGCGACATCGCGATGGTCTTCCAGAACTACGCGCTCTACCCGCACATGACGGTGCGCGAGAACATGGGCTTCGCGCTGAAGCTGGCGGGGGTGGACAAGGAGGAGATCGACCGCAAGGTCGAGGACGCGGCGCGGACGCTCGACCTCGAGCAGCACCTCGACCGGCGGCCGGCCAACCTCTCCGGCGGCCAGCGCCAGCGGGTGGCGATGGGGCGGGCGATCGTCCGCGACCCGAAAGCGTTCCTGATGGACGAGCCGCTCTCCAACCTCGACGCGAAGCTGCGGGTGCAGATGCGGACCGAGGTGGCGCGGCTGCAGTCGAAGCTGGAAACGACGACCGTCTACGTGACCCACGACCAGACCGAGGCGATGACGCTGGGTGACCGGGTGGCGGTGATGCGCGCAGGCGTGCTGCAGCAGGTGGGAACGCCGGCCGAGCTCTACGACAACCCGGTCAACCTCTTCGTCGCCGGCTTCATCGGCTCGCCGGCGATGAACTTCATGCCGGGGGAGGTCGAGGGCGGGAAGCTGAAACTGCCGATCGGCGATGTGGACCTCGACAAGCTCGACATCCAGCGCGGCGACGGCCCGGTGGTGGTCGGGCTGCGACCGGAGAACATCGAGGACGTGGAGGTGATCGGCGACCTCAAGGAAGAGCGCGGGGTCACCTTTGAGGCGGAGATCGACCTCGTCGAGTCGCTCGGCTCAGACCTCTACGCCTACTTCCACCTCGAGTCCCCGGGCGT
>DASUQZ010000118.1:0-2747 GCA_036280335.1 Solirubrobacterales bacterium | reverse complement strand
GACTTCGACGAGGAGTTCGGCGGCGAGGACCGGCTCACCCAGGCCGTCACCGTCTTCGCGATGCTCGAGCTCTACCGCAAGGGCGAGGTGACCTGGGAGCAGGACGAGTGCTTCGGGCCGATCCGGGTCAAGAAGGCGATGCCGAACCCGACCAGGGGCTCATGAGCGACCTCTCCCGCACCGTCGAGGCGCTGCTCTTCCTCTCGCCGCAGCCGGTCTCCGTCAAGGACCTGGCCGAGGCGACGCAGGCCACCGAGGGCCAGGTCGAAGAGGCGATCGAGCTGCTGCGCGAGGACCTCGCCGAGGGCAGGCGCGGCGTCGTCCTGCGCGAGGTGAGCGGCGGCTTCAGCCTCGCCAGCGATCCCGGCAGCGAGGACGCCGCGCGGCGCCTGCTGGCGAAGCCGCGCACGCCGCCGCTGACCCAGGCGCAGGCCGAGACGCTGGCGATCGTCGCCTACCTGCAGCCGGTCTCCCGGCCCGAGATCGCCCGCATCCGCGGCGTCAGCTCCGAGTCGGCGGTGACCAGCCTCGCCGAGCGCGGCCTGATCGAGGAGGCGGGGCGCTCGCGCTTCGGAGCGGCGATCTTCAAGACCTCGGAGTTGTTCGAGCGGCTCTTCGGCCTCACCGGGCTCGACCAGCTGCCGGATCCCTCGCGCTTCGACCCGAGCCCGGAGGACGAGCGGGAGTTGCGCGAGCGGCTGCTCAAGGCGGGGGAACAGCGCGCAGAGCCATGAGGCGGGGGAGCTGGGGGAGGACCCTCCGTCGCAGATTTGGGGAGGCTCCTCCGGGTCCTCCCCCAGCTCCAGACTCGTGAGGCTCGCCAAGTTCCTCGCCCATGGGGGGGTTGCTTCTCGTCGGAAGGCTGAGGAGATCATTGGCAAGGGGGTGGTGACCGTGGGGGGTGAGGTGGTCACCGATCCGGCTCGTGATGTCGACGCCGGAGACGATGTCCGCGTGAACGGCGCTCCCGTCGCCGCCGAGGCGCGGGAGGTGTGGGTGGTCAACAAGCCGGCGGGCGTGGTCTCAACCGCGCGGGAGCCGGGGACCCGGCCTGCGGTCGTCGAGCTCGTCGATACGCCCGCGCGCCTCTACCCCGTCGGCCGCCTCGACGCCGACTCGACCGGGCTGCTGCTGCTCACTAACGACGGCGAGCTCGCCAACCGGCTCACCCATCCTCGCTACGAAGTGCCGAAGACCTACTGCGCCCGCCTGCGCGCGCCGATCGCCGACCGCGACCTCGAGCGCCTGCGAAAAGGCGTCGAGCTCGAGGACGGCCCGACCGCCCCGGCCAAGGTCAAGCGCCTCGGCGAGCGCCAGATCGAAGTAGTCCTCCGCGAAGGCCGCAACCGCCAGGTGCGCCGGATGGTCGAGGCGGTCGGCAACGAGGTCGTGGCGCTGCGGCGGGTGCGCTTCGGGCCGCTGCGGCTCGGCGACCTGAAGGAGGGCGCCGCCCGCCGCCTCTCGGAGGACGAGATCGCCTCGTTGCGCGAGGCGGCCCAGTAGCCAGGTTCAAGCGGCCCGGGGAAGCCAAATCCCCCTCCTACAAGCTTGTGGGGAGGGGGATTTGGCTTCCAGGAGCGCTTAGGAAATTCGCGAGGCGATCGTGTCAGCGACGGCCTCGGCTTCGTTTTCCGCCTGGTGATAAGTGACCCGCAGGGTCGAGTAGCCCGCGTGCATGAGTTCGCGGTCGCGCCAGCGGTCGCGCTCGAAGGCGGCGGGCGTTGCGTGGAAGCCGCGGCTGTCGGCCTCGACGACGAATCGATGTGTCGGCCAGAGAAAGTCGACCTCGATGCGACCGTTCGCGATCTTCACGGGCGCGTTGAGGAGCGGGGCCGGGAGGTCGCGCCGTAGGAGCAGCGGCAGCACCTTCGCCTCCAGCGGGCTCTTCAGCCGGCCCTTCTTCGCGACAGGGGCGGCGGAGCGCCACTGGTCGACCAGCGCCAGCAGCGACTTCATCCCACGCCTTCTGGGATCGATCGATGTCTCGATTGCAGGGATGTCCAGGAGTCTCCGCTGCGCCGCCCGCTCAAAGCAGCTCCGCAGCGTCCGGTCGCCGACGGTCCCGGCCAGGTCGACCAGCGTCCGCGCCGGGCTGGTGCAAGGGATGCCATCGATCGTCCCGACCTCCTCCCACCGCGGCGGTCGCACCCGGTGGAAGCGAATTCCGTCGATTCCACGACCCCGTGCGTCGGGAGCGATCACGTCGATCACCACGGGACCTTCGTCCACAAGGCCTAGTAGCGCCGCAGCGCTGCGATGGGAAACCACGGCTCCGTGGCCGCAGGCGAGCGTCGCTGCTCGCATGCGCCCGAGCTCTCCCACGTTCGGGTGGCCGAGCGCGTAGACGCCGCGGAAGACGCGATGCAACCGACCAGCCTCAATTGCGCGGGAGATTTGCCTCTCGGTCATGCCGAGGGCGCGCATTTGCTCCCGAGCGACGACACCCTGCTGGGTTGCGGCGAGTTCCGCCAGCTCGTGCCCGGAGGCGGTGCGAGTTTTGGACCGCATGGGTCCATAAGTCGCACCGCGCCGGAGTTCTCCCCCGCCGGCTCTGGAAAGATGCAGGGAGTGACCGGGAACGGAACCAACGGCGAGCTGCCGCTCGGCGCCTACCAGCCGCCCCAGGAGCGCCTCTTCGCCGTCCGCGGCGCCGTGCAGGCGGAGGCGAACGAGCCGGGGGCGATTCTCGCCGCCACCGAGGAGTTGATGCGGGGGCTGATCGAGCGCAACGGGCTCGAGCCGGAGGC
>DASUQZ010000117.1:0-8007 GCA_036280335.1 Solirubrobacterales bacterium | reverse complement strand
CTACGAGGCCCACCGCGCCGGCGGCAGCGTCAAGTTGCGCAGCTCCGGCGGCAAACGCCTCGCCAACTGCGGTCGCAAACTGCGCGCCGCCGGCCGCGGCAAGATCACGATCGCCGGTCACGGCACCTACCGCGGCGCCCTGGAGACGGTGCCGACCGAAAGCGAGGCCGGCTCGCTCAACGTCGTCAACGCCCTCGCCCTCGAGCAGTACGTGAAGGGGGTGATGCCGAACGAGGTGCCGCCCTCCTGGCCGATGGAGGAGCTGAAGGCGCAGGCGGTGGCGGTGCGCTCGATCGCGATCACCGGCGACGTCGGCGGCAACGGCTTCGACCTCTACTCGGACACCCGCAGCCAGGTCTACGAGGGGCTGGAGAGCGAGTACGACCGCACCAACGAGGCGGTCGCCGCGACCCGCGGCCAGGTCGTCACCTACCAGGGCGAGGTCGCCGAAACCCTCTACTCGGCCTGCTCCGGCGGCCACACCGAGAGCTCCAAGAACGTCTTCGGCGGCGCCGTCCCCTACCTGGTCGGCGTCCCGGACCCCTACGACTACTACTGCCCGCTGCACAAGTGGAAGCTCGAGTTCAGCGGGCCGGAGATCAGCTCGCGCCTCGGCGGCTACCTGCGCGGGCGGCTGAAACGGGTGGTGATCGCGAAGACCGGCGTCTCGCCGCGGATCGTCACCGCCAAGCTGGTCGGCACCGGCGGCACCTCGACCGTGACCGGCTCGCAGCTCTCGGTCGCGCTGGGCGGCTACGACACCTGGATGAAGTTCCAGAAGGTCGTCAGCGGCCGCTAGCTCAGGGAGGCGCCAGCTCGGCGTAGACCGGCCGGTGGTCGGAGCCGGGCAGGTCCTCGACCTCGTAGTCGACGACGCCGAGCCGCTGGTCGGCGAGGACGTGGTCGATGGTGACGCCGGGCAGGCGGCTGGCCCAGTCCTCGGCGGGCCAGGTCGGGTCCAGTCCCTCGCCGGCGACCTCGCCGGCGTCCCGGTAGCCGCGGTCGAGGATCTCGCGCAGCTGCGAGTGGTCGAGGGTGGCGTTGAAGTCGCCGATCAGGACCCAGGGGACGCCGCGTCCGGTGGACGGCAGGCTCTCCAGCGCCTCGGTCCACTGATCGACATGGTGCCTCTGCGGCGGGTAGGGGTGGACGTCGACGACGCGGATCCGGCGGCCGTCCGGCAGCCGGACGACGGCGCGCGGCTGGCGGAAGGCGAAGGCCTGGGCGGCGGCGAGCTGCCGCACCGGCAGGCTGGAATAGAGGCCGCTGCCGGAGACGCCGCGGCGGGTTTCCAGGACCTCGTTCGGGAGCAGGCGGCCCAGGCCCGCCCGCTGCAAGGCCGCGGCAAAGCTCGGCGTCAGCTCCTGGATCGCGAGCAGGTCGGGGCGGTGGCGGTCGACCAGCTCGACCAGCGCCTCCGCTTCGCCGGTGCCGTGGTGGATGTTGGCCGAGAGGACGGTGAGGGTCTGGCGGCCGGCCGCCTCGACGGTCCCGTCGCCCACCGCCCGCGGCAGCACGACGGCGGCAAGGCAGAGCACCGCCAGGGCCGTGACCCCCGCTGCGGCCCAGTTGCGCAGCGCCACCGCCACCCCGGCGACGAGGAGCGCGGCGATCGCCGCGTAGGGCGTGAACGCCATGAGGGGCACCAGCGGGAAGCCGCGCTCGAGGCCGAGGACACGCACGAACGCCCACAGCGCCACGGGTGCGACCGCGACCCAGATCAACCAGTAGCGACCGGCCCCTGCGATGCCGTGTCGCTTTTGTTCGGCTATGCCGTGCAAAAGCGACAATCAACCATCGGGGTACGGCTGGATGGGGATGCCGTGGGTGGTCTCACGCATCCCCAGCTCGTAGGCGCCGCCGGCCGGCAGCCTCAGCTGCCGCGGCGGCAGGCCCGGGCGTTCGACCGTCAGCTCGAGGTCGGCCACCGAGCAGTTGACGGTGTGGTGCTCGGGGCCCTGCGGGTCGGCGTAGACCCAGCCGACGAAGTCCTTCTCGGGGGCGGAGACGCGGCCGTGCACGACGACGTCCTTGCCGGGGAGGACGAAGCTGCAGACGGTCGGCTGCTCGTCGATCTGCGCCGAGCGGATCGCGCCCAGCCCGCCGAGGCGGTGCGGCTCGCCGTCGAGGACCAGCATCCCCGAGGGGATCCAGGGCGAGACCCGCGAGCCGAGCCGCACCCGGGCGGCGCCGGCGTCGAAGTAGGTGTCCGGCGCCTCGGGGAAGCCGGTGCCCTCGAGCCAGACCCAGCGCTCGGCGTGCTCGGTCCCCCAGTTGTGGCCGATCATCCCCGGCCAGCCGCTCAGCTCGATCGTCTCCTCGTCGCCGATTTCGAGCCGCCCCCGGAAGCGCGCGTCGGGGTAGGGCGCCAGGAACTTGGTCCGCGGCAGCGGCGCCCTGTAGAGCCAGTCGGCGGGGAGGTACTTGCAGGGCTCCGCATCGCCGTCGAAGGTGAACGACCAGGCGGCGGCGAGCGCCTCCGTGTCGACCGAGCCCTCGGCCCGGCCGGGGCCGATCTCGGCATCGGCAACCCTGATCCAGGAACCCGCCGGCGTCGACAGCTGCGAAGCCGGCACGGTCACCTTGGTTGCCCGCGGTCCCGCCGCGGAGCGGTCGAAGAGGCAGAACCAGATCGAGGCGTTCGGCTCCGCACCCGGACGCTTGTGGACGGTGTGGCGGATCCAGATCCCGAGGCCGCCGCCGGGGCGACAGGCCTTGACGTAGAAGCTCTCGTAGTGGCCGGCCTTGGCGCCGACCTCCGGGAACCGCGCCCGTTCCTCCATGGGAAAAGCCTACGACCTGAGCTTCTCCAGGACCTCGTCGCAGGTCTCCTGCACCCGCTTGATCTCCTCCCATTCCGCCTGCAGCTCTTCCCGCTCGGGGCGCATCGACTCGTAGAGGTTGGTCGCGTCGCGCCGCAGGTTTCCGAAGATCCGCAGCAGGTCCTCGGCGGGCAGCGCCAGCTCCACCGGGCCGCCCACCCGGGCTCCCCAGCCGAGCCCGCCGTCGACGATCAGCCGCAGCGCGTCGTTGACCCTGCGGCCGAGCCGGTAGGCGGTCTCGAGGTCTTCGGACTCATAGGCGAGGCGCAGGTCTTCGCAGGCGTTCAGCTCGTCGATGACCAGCGAGTAGAGCGCGTCCCGCTGGGCGGCGGAGATCCTGACTTCCATGCTCACTTCGAACGGGAGAGGGAGTAGTAGGTCTCGCGGGCGCCGCGCACTTGGCGTTCGTGCGTCACCTCGATCACGCCCTTCTTCGCCAGGGTGTTCACGTGGTAGGCCACCACCCCGAGGTCGTGCTTCTTCTTCTTGCCGAGGATCGCCAGCAGCTCCGTCGGCGAGAGGGGCTGGTCGACCCAGATCAGCGCTTCGATGATTGCCACCTTCAGCGGATGTACGAAGAGCGGGATGAGGGAGTCCCACCGGAACGCTCCGTCTCCCTGCTCGCGCCCCTCCCGCCGCAGCCGGACGGAGGGGCGGGCCTTGGGGAGTGCCCGCGCATGTGGGGTGACAGGAGGAACGGGGGTGATCTTCATCGCTCATGGTCTCGACCGATCGACCCGGCAGGAGCGGTGCGACGTGTGGAGATACGTACACATCGGGGAAAAACACCACTCCCGCCGAGCCCCCGCCACCAGTCTTTCGGACGGTTTATCTCGGTCGAGTATCGGAAGGTTCGCTTAGGGAATTGCCCAGGTCAATCGCGCGGCGAATCCCGGTGATCGTTTCGTGAGGAGGGTCAGTCGCGCGCCTTGCGGGCGCGCTCGAAGACCGAGAGGTTGACCAGCATCGAGGTGCTGTCCTCGCCCGACTCGACCCGGCGGTTGGCCGATTCGGCCTCGATCTTCCGCACCCGGTTCAGGTAGCGGAGGCTCTCGGCTTCGAGGTCTTCGCGTCCCTGCTGGTCGACGTTGTACCAGTGCCAGTAGAGGACGCTGCGCGGGTCCCGCAGCGTGCCGGCGTACAGCGCCGCGAGAAGCTCGGCCGTGCCCGACTGCACGATCGCCCCGACGGTCACCTGCCGCTGCAGGGAGGTCATCGATTCCGCCTCCTCCTGCGTGTAGTAGGGAACTTCGACCGCCTTGTACCAGTACTGGACCACGTTCCCCTTCCGCTCCTCCTTGGCGATTTCGACCGAACCGTCGTCGAGCATCTTTCGCAGGTGGTTGGAGACGTTGTTGAGCGGCTCCCCGATGATCTCCGCCAGTTGCGCGGCCGTGTAGATGCCGTCGTTGAGGACGATGAGGATGTGGACCCGGATCTTGTGGCCGAGGGCGTACTGAACCACTTCCTCGATCCCCTTCGGCCTCCCCGCCCGCCTCGCCGTCTTGGTTTGCATCTCGCCCCTCCCCTCCGTGACCGCTACCGGGTTTGCTCAGTGGTCGGTGAGAATAGGGGTTATATTCACTAACACGAAACGGTCATCGCTCACGAATCGAACGACGGGGGAAAGGGGGTGAGAGGCATGAAGGTCACGCAAGTTGCGCCGATTCAGGCAACCCGGGAGCTCTGGAAGGGAGCCTGAGCAGCGCGGGGGCCGGCCGCCCTGCAGCGCCTTGTCAGCAGGGTCGGGGTCGGCCCCCGGTTGACCCTCTATCGTGCTCCTCGATCCGCCTTGGAATCGATGCCTGAAAGCGATCCCCAGCCGGCGCTCGGACAGGCCGTCCGCGCCCTGCGGCAGAAGGCGGAGATGAGCCAGGAGGCGCTGGCCGCGCGTGCCGAGCTCGACCCGGCGGCGATCTCCCGCATCGAGGCCGGCCAGGTCGACCCGGCCTGGGGCGACGTGCGGCGGATCGCGCGAGGGCTCGACGTTCCGCTCGAGGCGCTGGCGGAACTGGCCGAAGAGCTCGAAGGCCGCGAGCTCAGACCTTGATCGTGATCACGTCGCCGTCGGCGACGAGGTAGTCGCGCCCCTCGATCCGCAGCAGGCCCCTGTCCCGGGCCGGTCCGTAGCCGCCGCACTCGACCAGCTGCTCCCAGCCGATCACCTCGGCTTTGACGAACGCTTCCATGATCTCGGTGTGGATCGTGCCGGCGGCCTCGAGCGCGGTGGCGCCGCGGCGCAGCGGCCGGGCGACCGCCTCCTTGCCCTCGCCGGCGGTGAAGAAGGTGAGCAGCTCGAGCAGGTCGTAGGCGGCGCGGACCAGCCGCGCCAGGCCCGAGCCCTCGACGCCGTAGGACTCGCGCATCTCCTCGGCTTCGGCGGGGTCGAGCTCGGCCAGCTCGCCCTCGATCCGGGCGCTGACCGCGACCACCCCGGCGCCCACCGAGTTGGCGTGGGAGACGACGGCTTCCGGCGCCTCCGCGTCGCCCTCGTCGACGTTGGCCACGTAGAGGATCGGCTTCGTCGTCAGCGCCTGCAGGTTCTGCGCCGCCTGCGGCGCCGCGTCCGGGACCGGGATCGAGCGCGCCGGGCGGCCGGCGGCGAGCGCCTCGTGCACCGCGGTCAGCCAGCCGTGCTCGGCGATCGCCTCCTTGTCGCCCGACTTCGCCTGCTTGCCGACGCGGCCGAGCCGGCGCTCGACCTGCTCGTAGTCGGCGAGGACGAGCTCGGTCTCGATCGTCTCGATGTCGGCGAGCGGGTCGACGCGCCCGTCCGGGTGCGGAACGTCGGACTCGGTGTGGCAGCGGACAACGTGGCAGATCGCGTCGGTCTCGCGGATCGAGGCGAGGAACTGGTTGCCGAGCCCCTCCCCTTCGGAGGCGCCTTTGACGAGCCCGGCGATGTCGTGGAAGTCGATTTTCGCCGGCACCAGCTCGGAGCTCTTGACGGTCGCGGCGACCTGCTCCAGCCGCTCGTCGGGCACCTGGGCGACGGCCACGTTCGGCTCGATCGTCGTGAACGGGTAGTCGCCCGTCTGGGCGCCGCCCTTGGTGAGGGCGTTGAAGAGGGTGGACTTGCCCGCGTTCGGCAGGCCGACGATCCCGACCTTCATCGGGCCCCGCCTCCTCTGCTGACGCGTCCGGGGGCGGCTTTCATCCGGGGAGCGGGACGATCAGGCCCAGGACGACGCCGAGGACGGCGCCGGCGAGGACGTCGGACGGGTAGTGCATGCCGAGGTAGGGGCGGCCGAGGGAGAGGGCGATCGCGACGGCGAAGGCGCCGGCCATCGCCGGGTCGACCCGGACCATCGCCGTCGCCACCGCGAAGGACGAGGTGGCGTGGGCGGAGGGGAAGCTGAGCGAGCTGGGCGCGCCGCCGAGCGGCGGCAGCCCCTCCAGCACCGGGCGGGGGCGCTTGACCGCCAGCTTGATCGCGTAGTTGAGACCGATCGCGACGGGGCCGAGCAGGGCGCAGACCAGCCAGGACTCCCAGCGGTCGTTGTCGATCAGGGCCAGGGCCGCGCCGAGGATGAACCAGACGAGGCCGTTGTTGCCGGCCTTGCCCAGCGCCACGGCGGCGCTCTCCACCCCGGGCGTGTGCCCGTGGGTGCGCAGCCAGCGGAGCGTTTTCAGGTCGAGGTCGCGCATCGGCGCGGGAGCATCCCATAAATGCGGCGCCGCCAAGGCGGGGCTGCCGTCAGAATCAAGCCATGCCTCACGTCCCTGGCTTCCGCCACACCCCCGGCAACCACTGCGGCTCGACGGCGCTGCGCAACCTGCTCGCCTTCCACGGCGTCGAGATCAGCGAGGAGATGGCGTTCGGCCTCGGCGCGGGGGCCGGCTTCTACTACCTGGCGATGGACGACAGCTCGCCGAGCCGCTGGTTCAACGGCCGCACCGCGCGGCTGGAGGAGAGCTTCCGCGAGCTGACCGGCGCGGCGCTGGAGCTGCGGACCTTCGCCGAGGAGGACGGCGAGGCGGCCTGGGAGGCGGCGCGCTCGGAGGTCGACGCGGGCAACCCGGCCCTGCTCCTCACCGACATCTACCACCTCGACCACTACGGCAACTCGGCCCACTTCCCCGGGCACGCGGTGGTGCTGGCCGGCTACGACGAGGAGGTCGCGCACCTCTCCGACACCGGCTTCGAGGAGCTGCAGGCGACGCGGCTGGAGAACCTGGCCCGCGCCCGCCACAGCGGCCACCCGGCCTACCCGCTCGAAGGCCACATGTTCACCGTCGGCGAGGCGATCGACCGGGAGCGCCTGCAGGCGGCGGCCCCGCGGGCGATCGAGCGGGCGGTGAGCGAGATGCTCGAGCCGCCCTTCGGCGAGTTCGCCGGCGTGCCCGCGCTGGAGCGGCTGGCGGCGGAGGCCGGCTCCTGGCCCGAGGTCGTCGACGACTGGCAGTGGTGCGCCCGCTTCGCCTACCAGGTGATCGAGCGCCGCGGCACCGGCGGCGGCTGCTTCCGGCTTATGTACTCGCGCTTCCTGGCGGAGGCCGGGCGGGACGAGGCGCCGCTGGCGGCGGAGGCGGCGGCGCGCTGGACCGAGCTGGCGGAGGCGTTCAAAGCCGCAAGCGAGAGCGACGAGCCCCGGCCGGAGCTCTGGCGCACCGTGGGCGAGGGCGCGGAGCGCGTCCTCGAGGCCGAGCGCCGCCTCTGGACGAGTCTTCGAGAATCCGCTTAGAAGCGGTTGCGGCCGGACCGCTCCCGGTTTGCCGAACCAAACCCAGGGGTAACCGGCGGCCATGACCATCGGAGCAGGCATCTTCCTCATCGCCGTCGGCGCGATCCTCAAGTTCGCGACCAACTTCCACGTCCAGGAGATCTCCATCGACACGGTCGGTGTCATCCTCATGGTCGCCGGCGTGGTCGGCCTCCTGATCGGGCTTTACCAGGAAATCGTCTGGTCCCGCCGCCGCAGAGTCGCCCCCGGTGAGGCAGCCCCGCCCGTGGAAGAACGGCGCGAGGTCCGCGACCCCGGCGCGCCGCCTCGCTACTAGACGGAGGCGTTCGCGAGCAGGCTCTCGCCGCGCCGCCGGACCAGCGTGGCAACGTCGCTGTCGGGTGGGATCAGCTCCTCCTCGACTGCGGCGAGGATGGTCTCGATCGTCTGCCGGGCGACTCGATCGGCCCGATCGGCTGGGTGGTGCCACCTGATCGCCTCGCGAACGACGTCGGCGATGC
>DASUQZ010000116.1:0-8048 GCA_036280335.1 Solirubrobacterales bacterium | reverse complement strand
GGCGGCCTGCTTGCCGAGGACGATCTTCTCCATCACCGGCGGCGGCGCCACCGCCCAGCCGAGGCGGATGCCGGGGGAGAGGATCTTCGAGAAGGTGCCGAGGTAGATGACGAAGTCGCCGCCGTCGAGCTGGTAGAGCGGCGGCATCGGCTCGCCGCTGTAGCGCAGCAAGCCGTAGGGGTTGTCCTCGACGACGAGCAGCTCCTTCTCCCGCGCCAGCTCGACCAGGCGGTGGCGGCGCTCCAGCGACATCGTCACCCCGGCCGGATTCTGGAAGCTCGGCACCGAGTAGACGAACTTCGGCCGCCGCCCTTCCTCGCGCAGCTCGGCGAGCAGCTGCTCCAGGAGCTCGACCTTCATCCCGTCCTCGTCGCATTCGACCTGGACCACGTCGGCCTGGTAGCTGCAGAGGGTCGGGATCGCACCGGGGTAGGTCGGCGCCTCGCAGATGACCACGTCGCCCGGGTCGATCAGCGTCTTGCAGACGAGGTCGATCGCCTGCTGGCCGCCGGTGGTGACGATGATGTCGTCGGGGTCGGGCAGCATCCCCTCCGCTCCCATCACCTCGAGGATGCAGTCCTTCGTCTCCTCGAACCCCTCGGTCGGCCCGTACTGCAGCGCCTTCGCCGCCGACTCCTGGGCGATCCGGGTCATCTGCGCCGCGAAGCTCTGCGGCGGGAAGGTCGAGGTGTCCGGCAGGCCGCCGGCGAGCGAGATCACTTCCGGCCGCGCCGTGATCGCCATCAGGTCGCGCATCGCCGAGGAGCGCATCACCCCGGTGCGCTCGGCGAAGAGGCTCGCGTAGCGCTCGAGGTCGCGGCCGCTGGTGTGGGCGCGGCGGCGGTGCGTCGGCTCGGGCACTTCGCTCATCCCGCAAGTGTGGCGGATCGGGGCGCCGTCATCGCCGCCAGGAGCCGATTGGCTAGGTTTCCGCACGTGGACATTCTCACCGACCTCGGAATCGGCATCGCGATCGGGATGCTCGCCGGCACCGCCGGCACCCACGGCTCCGCCCGCGGGCGGATGACCATCCTCGCCGCGGTGATCGGCCTCGTCGCGGGGTTCCTGATGAACGAGATCGGCGGCGCCCTGGCGGCCGCGGCCGGCGCGGTGCTCGGCTGCATCGTCATCAGCGACGTCGTCTACGGCGCCAGCCGGCGCGAGGGCAGCGGCGCCGGCGCGCTCGCCTTCATCGTCGCCCTGGCCGCGGTGATCGTCGCGGCGATCGCGCTCCTCCTCGAGGTCGTCGTGATCGCGATCATGGCGGCGCTGGTCTGGCTCGGGGTCACCCGCCACCGCCGCGCCCAGCGCAAGCACGCCGGCCTCCGCGTCCTCCGTTAGCTCGCCTGTTCCTTTTCGGGCTCTGGCAACGAAAGGGAACAGGCAAACGAGCAGCTCCGCGATCATTCGACCATGCCGCCCGGCAAGAAGCTCGTCCTCACCTATGTCGACTCGCTGCGCACCGACATGCTCCTGCGCGCGGTCGAGGAGGGGCGGGCGCCGACCTTCGGCGAGCTGATCGAGCGCGGCGTCCTCATCCCCGACTGCGTCTCCAGCTTCCCCTCGGTGACCCCCGTCGCCAGCGCCGAGATGGTCACCGGCGTCGCCGCCGACCGCCACTGGATCAGCGGCATGAACTGGTACCACCGGCTCGAGCGGCGCTACGTCGAGTACGGCTCCTCGCTGGAGGCCTCGCGTGCCTTCGGCGTCTTCCGCGCCCTCTACGACCTCGTCTACAACATGAACCTGGCGCACCTCAGCCCGGAGGTCGAGACGGTCTTCGAGAGCCTCGAAGACGCCGGCCTCCGCACCGCCTGCACGCCCTTCCTGATCTACCGCGGGCGGCGCCGGCACGAAGTCTCGCTGGAGGGGTTGCTGCGGCGGGCGGTCGACGTGACGAAGCTGAAGTTCCACCACCACACCTGGGGGCCGACCGACCTCTTCTACGGCGACCTCTACGCCAGCCGCGAGGTGCCCTGCCGCTCGACCTCGATCCCCGGCAACCGCGACGGCTACGCCGCCTGCTGCGCGGGGGCGCTGCTGCGCGAGGACCTCTACGACTTCGTCCTCCTCTCGCTTCCCGACAACGATCACTACTCGCACCGGCACGGGCCGGAGGCGAGCGTCGAGTCGATCGCCAGGGCCGACGACGCCTTCGCGAGCTTCGCCGAGGAGGCCGGCGGCCTGGACGAGTTCCTCGCCGGCCACGCGGTGATCCTGCTCGCCGACCACGCGCAGACGGAGGTCCACCGCGGCCTGCCGCTGGCGGAGCTGCTGGCCGCGGAGTGGTCGGTCCTGCAGCCCTCCGAGGAGCGGCCGGAGCGCGCGCAGCTGGCGGTCAGCCCGACCGGCCGCGCCGCCCAGGTCTACCTGCTGCCGGGGGAAGGGGAGCGGGCCGAGCCGGTCGAGGTGGCGGCGCGGCTGGGCGTGATCGAGGGGGTCGACCTCGTCTGCTGGCTGGAGGGCGCGGACGGCCTGCCGCTGCGGCGCGAGAGCCCCGGCCCGCCGAGCGGCGGGGACGAGTGGGCGGTGGTCGAGCGGCGGGACGCGGTGCTGCGCTTCCGACCCGGCGGCGAGGTCGCCGACCTGCGCGGCGGCAGCTGGGAGATCAGCGGCGACCTGGAGGCGCTGGAGGCGACGATCGCGGACGGACGCCTCCACAGCGAGACCTACCCCGACCCCCTGGCCCGTGTCTGGTCAGCCCTGTCCGCCCCGCACGCCGGCGACTTCATCGTCTCGCTCGCCCCCGGCTTCGAGGCCGTCGACTGGGGCGGCGTCAGCCACGCCGGCGGCGGCAGCCACGGCGCCCTCCACGCCGGCGACTCCCTCGGCCCGCTCCTCTTCGTCGGCTGCGGCCCCGAATCGGCGCAAGAGCGAGAGCAATGGGCCCTGCGCGACGTCGCCCCAGTCATCCTCGACCACTTCGGGGTGCGGGACGGGTGAGAAAGGGAGCTTCGGGCCCCGTGACAGGACCCGGCGCAGGAGCGCTGACTTTCCTCATCGCCATGCTCTTGGTCGCAGTTGCGGGGCCCGGGGCCGCGGTCGCCGACGCAGGGCAGATCGGTCGGGACCAGGCCGTCGCCGTGGCGGACCGCGACGAGAAGGTGGTCGAGCAGCAGCGGGAGCATGGGGGACTGGTTGAGACGGCGGTGGTCAACGACGACGGGAACTGGGAAGTCGGGTACTTCGCCGAGGGGGAACAGGAGGCGGTGGTCATCGTCGACCAGAGCAGCGGCGAGGTGCTCGAGTCGTGGACCGGCCACCAGACCGCCTGGAAGATGGCCCGCGGCTACTCCGGCGCCTTCGGCCACAAGCTCAACGCGCCCTACGTCTTCCTGCCGCTCTGCCTGATCTTCCTGGTCGGCCTCGTCGACTGGCGACGGCTGCGCCGCGTCGCCAATCTCGACCTGCTGGTCCTGCTCGGCTTCGGCCTCTCCCATTACTTCTTCAACCGCGCCGAGATCGGCCTCTCGGTTCCGCTCGCCTACCCGGTGCTGCTGTACCTGCTCGGGCGTTCCCTGTGGATCGGGATGAAGGGGAGGGGAGAGGGGCTGCGGCCGGTCTGGCCGGTCGCCTGGATGGTCGTCGCGGCGCTGTTCCTGATGGGCTTCCGGGTCGGCCTCAACGTCGCCGACTCCGGCGCGATCGACGTCGGCTACGCGGGGGTGGTCGGCGCCGACAGGATCGCCCACGGCGAGCCGATCTACGACAACTTCCCCGACGACATCTCCTCCGGCGACACCTATGGGCCCCTCAACTACGTCGTCTACGTCCCCTTCGAGGCGATCTGGCCCTGGACCGGCGAGTGGGACGACATCCCCGCCGCCCACGGCGCCGCCGTCCTCTTCGACGTCGCCACCTTCCTGCTGCTGATCGTGCTGGCGATCCGCATCCGCCCCGGGCCGGCCGGCCACCGCCTCGCCGCCACCCTCGCCTTCGGCTGGGCCGCCTACCCCTACACCGCCTACGCGCTGGAGTCGAACTCCAACGACTCCCTGATCGCCGCCCTCCTGGTCGCGACGCTGCTCCTAGCTGCGAGACCCCTGGCACGGGGAGCGATGCTCGCCGCGGCCACCTTGTCCAAGTTCGTCACCGCCCCCCTCGCCCCGATGTACCTGACCTACCGGAGTGGCTTGCGCCCCGCGATGCTGTTCGTCCTCGGGTTCGTCCTGGTGACGGTCGCTGCGCTCCTCTGGCCCGCGATCGACCCCGGCCCGCAGACGTTCTACGACCGCACCATCGGCGCTCAAGCCGGCCGCGAGTCCCCGTTCAGCATCTGGGGACAGGAGTCCTCGCTGGAGCCGCTCCGCCTCGCCATCCTCGCCGCGACCGCGGCGCTCTCGATCGCCTTCGCCTTCGTCCCCCGCCGCAAGTCCCTGGTCCAGCTCGCCGCTCTATCCGCCGCCCTGCTGATCCTCGTCCAGCTCACCCTGCAGCACTGGTTCTACCTCTACATCGTCTGGTTCTACCCGCTGCTGCTCATCGCACTGGCAGCATCACCTGCTCGAACGAGTCGGCCAGACCCCGCTCGTTGACGTCGACCACGGCGCCCATCACCCAGACGTCCTCCTCGGCGGTTTCGAAGCGGGTCGGCATGTGGGTGATCAGCGAGCGCAGGGCCTGCTCGGGCTTGACGCCGAGGACGCTGGTGCGGGAGCCCGTCATGCCGACGTCGGAGATGAAGGCGGTGCCGCCGGGGAGGACGCGGCCGTCGGCGGTCGGCACGTGGGTGTGGGTCCCGAGGACGGCGGCGACGCGCCCGTCGAGGTGCCAGCCCATCGCCACCTTCTCGCTGCTCACTTCGGCGTGGAAGTCGACGATCACGGCGTCCTGCTCGTGGTGGCTGAGGATCGAGTCGACGGTGTCGAAGGGGGAGCGGGCGACCCGCAGGCCGACGGCGCCGCTGAGATTGACGACCCGCACGCGCATCCCCGCCGCCTCGACCACGGTGTGGCCGCGGCCCGGGTTGGCCTGCGGGTAGTTGGCCGGCCGCACCAGCCGCTCCTCGCTGTCGATGAACTCGTAGGCCTCGCGGTGGCGATAGATGTGGTTGCCGCTGGTGATCACGTCGGCGCCCGATCCGAAGATGTCGCGCGCGGTGCGCTCGGTGATGCCGACGCCGCCGGCCGAGTTCTCGCCGTTGACGATCACCAGGTCGGGCGAGTGGCGTTCCCGCAGCGTCGGCATCGCCTCCCGCAGGCCCTGCCGTCCCGGACTGCCGACCACGTCGCCGATGAATAGAACCCGCATGTCGAACCGACCCTATCTGCGAGATTGAGCGCGGTGGGCGATTCGGCGCAGACGGCAGCGATCTTGAAGCGGGCGCTGGACTACCCCTACGCGACCCCGGAGCGCTCCTACCTCTTCCGCGACGGCGAGGCGCGCGAGCTGCCGAGCGGAGGGCCGGACCTCGACGGCCGCACGCCGCTGCTCGCCTACGGAGCGAACGCGGCACCCGCGGCGCTCGCGCGAAAGCTGGCGCCGCTGCCGGAGGTGGAGCTGCCGGTCCTGCGCACCGAGCTGGAGGGGTTCGACGTCGTCTACTCCGCCCACGTCTCCCCCTACGGGGCGGTCCCGGCGACGCTGCACGAGAGCCCCGGGACGACCGCCCCGGCCTTCGTCCTCCACCCGACCCCCGAGCAGCTGGCGCTGCTGGCCGGGAGCGAGCCGAACTACGACCTCGTCGAGGTCGCCGGGATCGCCGCCTTCCGCAGCAAGCACGGCTGCCTGCTGATCGACGGGTCACCGGTGGCGCTGGCGGCGGTGCGCGCGGCGGGACGGACGCTCCCGGAGCTCGACCAGCCGGCGGTCCTCGAGCGCGTCCGCGCCCACCTCGAACCCGACGCGAGCCTCGAGGCCTTCATCCGCAGCTGCATCGCCCGCGGCCGGACCCTCGTTTCCACCATTTGAGTTCCTATAGGAACCAAAAGGGTGGAAACGATGCAGGTGGGGGGGGTCGATGGGCACGGCCAGCGGCCGATCAGGGCCAACTACAGCTAGACGGTGGTAAAGCGGCGCAGGGCGAGGCGGGCTAGCGCGGCGTAGGCGAGGAAGAGGAGCGCCAGGTGCGCCAGCGGGCCGCCGATCCCCGGGCCTGCCTCGTCGAGCGCGGCGGTGATCGCTTCCAGCGTCGGCTTGAACGGGAAGAGCGCGGTGAGGTAGCGGATCGCGTCGAAGACAGCGGGGCCCACCGCGCCGGAGGGGACCAGCGAGAGGAAGGCGATCGGCAGGGTGACCATGAAGGCCAGCAGCGAGACCGCACGCACCTCTCGCGCCGCCGCCCCCAGCGCCGCACCGGCCGCCCCCAGCGCCGCGCCCCCGGCGAGGATCGCCGCCAGCCACAGTCCCACCCGCCCCCATTCGAGCGGCACGAACAGCTGCATCCCGGCCAGCATCAAGAGGGTCACCACCAACCCCACGGCGACGCCGAGCAGGATCTTCTCGCCGAGCAGCCCGGTAGAGGAGACGAGGCCGCGGGTGAGCCTCGGGAAGGCGTTCTCCTCCCGCTCCAGCGCCAGCGACCCCGCCACCAGCAGGACGACGACGAAGGTCAGGGTCAGCGCCGCCGCGACGGCGATCGCGAAGATCTCCAGCGGCGGGCTCTCCCCCCCGACCACCACCTTGTCGACTGCGATCGGCTGGGCCAGCCGGTCGATCAGCGGCTGCGCCACGTCGAGGTTGTCGCGGGCCCGCGAGGCGAAGTCCGTCACCTGTTCGAGCGACGGCCGCAGCCGCGGCGGCAGCGCCGGCGTCACCGTCTCGAGGATGCGCGCGCTCGTCTCCAGCCCGAGGATCGGGATCGGCCTGCCGAGCACCTCGAACTCTCCCCCCCGGACCAGCAGCTCCAGGTAGCGGCTGCCTTCGGCGCCGATCCGCCGCGCGATCGCCAGGTTCGCCTGCGCCAGGAGCGTGGTGATGCGGTCGTCGACGAGTTCGGCCTTGACCGCGTTTTCCTCGTTGACGAGGACTTCGACTTCCGGGGTCCCCGGCGTCAGCGTCGCCAGCGAGTTGATCTTGTTCACCAGGTCCGCGGGCAGGATCAGCGCCGCCAGCACGTCGCCCGAGGCGACCTTCCTCTCCGCCTCCGCGCGGTCGGCGACGAAGACGCACTCGACCCGGTCGCAGATCCGCTCCCGCACGTTGGCCTTCGGCAGCGCCTGACCGCCGACGTCGATCCGCGTCCCCTCCGGCACTTCGTTGAGGAAAGCGACCCGCGGATCCTCCGGCCCGCGCGAGACCGCGAACCCGACCAGGACCGCGATCAGGATCGGGTAGACGACGAGGAGCGCCGCCTGCAGGGGCGAGCGGCGGAGGATCTGCAGGTCCTTCAGCAGCAGCCAGCGCGCCCCCCGCATCAGTGCCCCCGGTGGTGGAGGTAGGCGACGAAGGCGGTCTCGAAGTCGCGGTCGGCGGCCTCGGGCGCCTCGCGCCGCACCGCCTCCCGCAGCTCCTCCGGCGACCCGTCGAAGAGCGACTCGCCGTCGGCGAGGACCAGCAGCCGCCCGCCGTAGCGCTCGGCCTCCTGGATGTCGTGGGTCGAGAAGATCACCGTGGTGCCGCGCCCGGCGAGGCCGGAGACGAACTCCCACAGGCGCGCCCGCTGGCGCGGGTCGAGGCCGACGCTCGGCTCGTCGAGCAGCAGCACCGCCGGCCGCGCCAGCAACCCGATCGCGATGTTGATCCGCTGCTGGTTGCCGCCCGAGAGGCGGGCGACGATCTCGCCGCGCCGCTCCCGCAGCCCGGTCAGCTCGAGCATCTCCTCGGCCGAGGCGCGCGGGTCCTCGTGCTCCTCCAGCCGCGCGAACAGCAGCAGGTTCTCCTCCACCGTCAGCCGCCGGTAGAGCGCCGCCTGCTGCGGCACCCAGCCGACCGCGCCGCCCGGCGCGACGACGTCGCCGGCGTCGGGCCTGGCGATCCCGGCAAGGATCGAGAGCAGCGTCGTCTTCCCCGCCCCGTTGGGCCCGATCACGGCCAGCAGCTCGCCGGCTCCCACGGCCAGGTCGACCCCGCGCAGGGCTTCTCGCTCTCCATAGCGTTTGACCAGCCCC
>DASUQZ010000115.1:0-5988 GCA_036280335.1 Solirubrobacterales bacterium | reverse complement strand
GGAAGCCTTCGAGGTCCTTGGCGCCCTTGCCGCCGAATTCGGCCGGGTCCAGGTACTTCGACTTGACGGTCGCCTTCGTGTAGTGGCCGGGGATGCCGACTTCCTCGACCAGCTGCGCCACCTGCGAGCGGGTGTAGCCCTCCGGGATCGTCACCGTCACCGTGCGTTTCAGCGGCGGCGTCGAGAGCGCCTCGATCGCGTCCCCGTAGCTCATGTCGCGGGCCAGCGTGAAGTTGCCGGAGTAGATCTCCGAGCGCTTGCCGGCGAGGGTGACGCGGACCTGGAAGAGGGTCGAGCTGTCGATAACGCCCTTTTCGCCGAGCAGATCGCCGACTTCGCTGACGCTGGCGCCCTTCGGGACCGTCACCACCACCTTGCCGGAGCCGTCGCCGTGGAACGGCTGGAAGAGCGAGTTGAGGAACCAGAGCACGAACAGCGCCGCGACGACGGCGAAGACGAGGAACGGGTGGCGGGCGATCCTGCCGAGGAGAGCCGGGCGCCGACGGGGAGGCTTGGGTCCCCCGTTGCGGGAGGCGACGACCGGATCCGGGGGCGGCGGCGCCTGCGGCGACTCGAGCGGCTCGGGCTCCTCGTCCCAGAACTCCTCTTCGGGGGTGCGCGGAGGCAGTGCGGGTTCTTCCGTCGGCGGGGGAGGCGGAGGCGCCGGGGTCGCCTTCTGCTCGGCTTCGACCTTCTTGGCCGCCCGCTGCCGGCGCCTTTCCTCGCGTTCGCGGCGGCGCTGCTCGCGTTCGCGCGCGGCCGGGTCGCTGGGGTCGGCGAAGGGGTCCTCCCTGAGCCAGTCGTCACTCATCGCTCGGCCCCTCCTCCCCGCTTCGGTCCCCGGCGACACTTGCCAGATAGGACTCCAGCAGGTGCGCCGCCGCGAGCGAGTCGCGGGCCGCGGAAGCGCCGCCGCGGCGGCTGGCGTCGGCCATCCGCGAGGTCAGGCGCTCGTCATAGGTCTCCACCGGGACGGAGAGCATCGCCTCCAGTTCGTGCGCGAAGGTCCGGGCGAGGGCGGCCTGGCTCCCCTCCTCGCCGCTCAGGTGAAGCGGCAGCCCGACGACCACCCTCTCCACCCCGTGCTCGTCGACCAGCTCGGAGACCGCCCGCGCCTCCGGGGGCTCGATCACCGGCAGCGGCGTCGCCAGGGTCCCGCTCGGGTCCGAAAGGGCGCAGCCGATGCGGACAGTGCCGTGATCCAGCGCTAGCACCCGCATGCCATCTCTAGCCGAGCTCCCGCTCGATCGCGGTCCGCGCCGCCGCCAGCGCCTCGTCGAGCTTCGAGGGATCCTTGCCGCCGGCCTGGGCCATGTCGTCGCGACCGCCGCCGCCCCCGCCGACGATCGGGGCGATCTCGCGGATGATCGAGCCGGCGGAGAGGCCCCGCTCGACGGCGTCCTTGGAGACGAGGGCCACCAGCCCCGCCTTACCGCCGAAGGCGCTGCCCAGCACCACGACCGACGGCTGGCCGATCTTCGACTGCACGCGGTTGGCGAGGTCGAGGAGCTGCTTGGGGTTCGCCTGCAGGCTCTCCTCGACCGCAGCGACGACGGCGCGGCCGCCGCCGGGGAGGTCTTCGGCCCGCCCGGCCAGCTCATCAGCTTCGCCCCCGAGCTGCTCGCGCTGCGCCTTCTCGGCGCCGGCGCTGGCCTCCTTCAGCCGCTCGGCCGCGCGCTTTGCCGCCGCGACCGGGTCCTGCGGATTGCCGAGCAGCTCGCCCGCCTCGCGCAGCTGCTGCTCGCGCTCGCGGAACCAATCGATCGCGGCGGGGCCGGTGATCGCCTCGACCCGGCGCACGTTGGCGGCGCTGGAGCCCTCGGCGGTGATCTTGAAGATCCCCACCTCGGCGGTGTTGGCGACGTGCGTGCCGCCGCAGAGCTCCCGCGAGACCGCATCGACCTCGACCACGCGCACCCACTCGCCGTATTTCTCGCGGAACAGCGCCATCGCCCCCAGCCGTTCGGCCTCCTCGCGGTTCATGTTCATCCAGCGGACCGGGCGGCTCGCCTTGACCCACTCGTTGACCCGCTCCTCGACGTCGCGCAGCTCCTCCGGGCTGAGCGCCTGGCCGTGGGTGAAGTCGAAGCGCAGCTTGTCGGGGCGGACCGCGGAGCCGGCCTGGCGGACGTGGGTGCCGAGCCGCTCGCGCAGGGCCGCGTGCAGCAGGTGCGTCGCGGTGTGGTTGCGCATCGTCGCGTGGCGCGCCTCGTGGTCGACCTCGGCCTCGACGGGGACGCCGGCTTCGATCGAGTCGGCCGGCTCGACCTCCAGCGCCTGGTCTTCGCCGAGGCGGTAGACGTCGACCACCCGCGCCTCGTTGCCGTTCCAGCGCAGCACCCCGGAGTCGGCGACCTGGCCGCCGCCCTCCGCGTAGAAGGGGCTCTCCTCCAGCTTCACGAGCGCCTTGCCGCTGCCCGGCTCGACCGCGGCCAGGCCGGTGGTGGCGCGCAGGGTCTCGTAGCCGACGAAGCGGGTCGGCGGCGCCGCCGCGGCGAAGGCGGCCACCCGCTCGTGGGTGTTCTCGGAGCCGTGGGCGGTGGCGGCGCCGACGCGGGCGCGCTGGCGCTGCTCCTCCATCAGCTCCCTGAAGCCCTGGTCGTCGACGGAGAGGCCGCGTTCGGCCAGCAGCTCCTTGGTCAGGTCGTAGGGGAAGCCGTAGGTGTCGTGCAGCTTGAAGGCATCGGCGGCGTCGATCCAGGAGGTCCCGGCCGCCTCCGCCTCGGCGACCAGCCG
This sequence comes from Solirubrobacterales bacterium, assembly GCA_036280335.1. Lineage (GTDB taxonomy): Bacteria > Actinomycetota > Thermoleophilia > Solirubrobacterales > 70-9 > VAYN01. The sequence continues at coordinate 3,252 of DASUQZ010000115.1, read as the reverse complement.
CTCCAGCAGCTCGCTGCCGCGCTCGAGCGTGCGCCCGAAGCTCTCCTCCTCGTCGCCGACCCAGCGCCGGATCGTCTCCCGCTCGGCGACGAGCTCGGGGTAGGCGTCCCCCATCAGCTCGATCGAGCGCTCGGCGAAGCGACCGAGCCACGGTGCTTCGAGGCCGAGGGTCCGCCCCTGCTGGATCGCCCGGCGCATGATCCGGCGCAGGATGTAGCCGCGGTCCTCGTTGGAGGGGACAACGCCGTCGGCGATCAGGAAGGCGGCGCCGCGGCTGTGGTCGGCGACGATCCGCATCGCCCGGGTGACCGCGCCGCCCTCGTCGTAGCGGCGGCCGGAGAGCTCTTCGGCCAGCTCGACCAGCGGCCGCACGTGGTCGGTCTCGAAGACCGAGGGGACGTCCTGGAGGATCGCCGCCATCCGGTCGAGCCCCATCCCGGTGTCGATGTTCTTCATCGGCAGCGGAGTGAGCGTGCCGTCCTCGGCGAGGTCGTAGCTCATGAAGACGTGGTTCCAGAACTCGAGGAAGCGGTCGGTGTCGTCGCCCGGGCGCTCCCCCTCGGCGCCGAACTCGACGCCGCGGTCCAGGTAGAGCTCCGAGCAGGGGCCACAGGGGCCGGTCGGCCCGGCCTGCCAGAAGTTGTCCTTGCGGCCGAGGCGGACGATCCGCTCCTCCGGCACCCCGGTGGCGCGCCAGATCTCGATCGCCTCCTCGTCGGGCCCCAGCCCCAGCTCCTCGTCGCCGCCGAAGACGGTGACCCAGATCTTCTCCGGGTCCATCCCGAACCCCTCGGTGGAGAGCTCCCAGCCCCAGGGGATCGACTCGGCCTTGAAGTAGTCGCCGAAGCTCCAGTTGCCGAGCATCTCGAAGAAGGTCATGTGCCGGGCGGTGTTGCCGACCTCCTCGATGTCGGTGGTGCGGAAGCATTTCTGGACGTCGGCGAGGCGCGGCGCCGGCGGCTTCTCGCGACCCAGGAAGTAGGGCTTGAACGGCTGCATCCCGGCGGTCGTGAGCAGAACCGACGGGTCGTGGACAGGCGGGACCAGCGAGGCCGACGGCACGATCTTGTGGCCGCGCTCGGCGAAGAACGACAAGTAGGTCTCCCGGATCTCCTTCGCCCTCATGTTAGGAAGCCTAAATATTTGCGCGCTCGGACACCTGTCCGCCCACAGCCGCCTGGACGTCCAGTCGAAGAAGTTTGGTCTTACGAACCCGGTGCTACCTCGTTTTAGGGACCACTTGACCGTTCGACCCTGTCGAAGGAGGCAACGAATGAAGCTGCACATGAAGCTTGCTGCCGCGCTTGCGGTGCTCTCACTGGGACTCGTGCCGGCGATGGGGGTCGCCGCTGGTCCCACCTATCAGCCCGAAGGTCCGAAATACCAGCCGGAGAAGCCTCCGAAGTCTCCGCAGGGGCCCAAGGCGGCGCCGAAAGGGAAAGCCTACGGCTACTACTGCCGGGGGCAGAGCAAGAAGCGCGTCAAAGGCGAGAAGGGGACCGCCTTCAGCCGCTGTGTGAAAGCGCTGGCTCGAGCCGACAGGAACGAGAACCTCCACCCGAAGAAAGCCTGCAGGGCGCTGAGCAAGAAGCGCGTCAAAGGCCAGAAGGGCACGCCCTTCAGCCAGTGCGTCAAGGGCGTCAACCAGATGAGGAAGGCGGAGAGGGCCGCGGAGAAGGCGACGGTCACCGCCAGCTCGACGGCCTGACCGAGCGCGACGGGCGCAGCCCGGCCGAGCTGTGCCTAAGCGGCGATGGTGCCGTGGCCGACGATCCGATCGCCGGCCATGAGCACCGCCGTCTGGCCCGGGGCGACGCCGGCGAACCCCTCGGCCAGCTCCACCTCCAGGGAGGCGTGGCGCCCCCTCGCCGCCGCCGAGACGGTGGCGGGGAAGGCGCGCGAGCGGTAGCGCAGCTTCACCGCGTCGACCGCGCCGCCGTCCCGATGGAGGACGGCGTCGCGGACGCGGACGCTGCGCTTCTCCAACTCGGCCCGGGTGCCGACGGTGACGGTGTTGCTGGCGGCGTCGGTGGCGAGGACGTAGAGCGGCTCCGGGGCGGAGACGCCGATCCCGCGCCGCTGGCCGACCGTGAAGTCGTGGTGGCCGCGGTGGCGGCCGAGAGTGCGACCCGCGGCGTCGACGATCGCTCCCTCCCGCTCCCTCAGGCCGCCGTGCCGGCGCAGGAAGCCGCGCTTGCCCTGGCCGGCGAGGAAGCAGAGGTCCTGGCTCTCGGCCTTGCGGGCGACGGCGAGGCCGTGGCGGGCGGCGATCTCCCGCACCTCCGCCTTGGTCAGCTCGGTGAGCGGGAAGCCGAGCCGGCTCAGCAGCTCAGTGGGAAGGGCCGCGAGCATGTAGCTCTGGTCCTTGGCGGTGTCGGCGGCGGTGGCGAGCAGCGGCCCGTCGGGGTCCTCGACGATGCGGGCGTAGTGGCCGGTCAGCAGACGCTCCGCCCCCACCCGCTCGGCCAGGTCGATCATCGCCCCCAGCCGCACTTCGCCGTTGCAGAGGATGCAGGGGTTCGGGGTGCTGCCCTCGGCGTAGCCGGAGACGAAGCGGTCGACGACGCGGCGGCGGAAGTCCGCCTCGAGGTCGAGGGTGAAGTGCGGGATGCCGAGCTGGTGCGCGAGGCCGCGGGCGCCGAGGACGGCCTCGGGCGAGCAGCAGGCCTTGGCGCCGTCGGTGTCGGGGTCGGCCCAGAGCTTCACCGTGATCCCGACCACCTCCGCCCCTTCCTCGCGGGCGAGCAGCGCGGCGACGGCGCTGTCGACGCCGCCGGACATGGCCACTGCTACGCGCTTCGACCCGGCAGAAGCAAGCGGGAGGGCCGAGGACGCGACGTCGGAGAGGGCGCGGTGGAGGGCGTCGGTGGCGAGTTGGGCGGCGTGGAGCTTCGCGGGGGTGAGGCCGCCGATCGCCTCGTCGACGGCGGCGACGTCGATCGCCGCGGCCTCCAGGACCGGCAGGCCGTCGACCATCTCAGCGACGGCGGCAGTCGCCGCGATCGTCGAGCCGCAGCCACCGGAGTCGATGGTCACATCCTCGATGCGTCCGTCGGAGACGGCGAGGGACAGCCGCGAGTAATCCCCGCAGGCAGCCCCGCCCGCGGCGCCCGTGAAGGCGTCCTCAGCAGCCGGGCCCTTGCGGCTCTCGTCGCGCAGGTAGTGATCGAAAAGTTCCCTGGACATCTCGAAGAAGGGTAAAGCGCCTGATCCGCCGGGCCATCACCCACCCCCACTAGACAGGTAGGGGTG
>DASUQZ010000114.1:0-2160 GCA_036280335.1 Solirubrobacterales bacterium | reverse complement strand
CGATCTTCGAGCGGTAGCCCGGCTCGCGGGCGACGCCCACGATCTCGACGAGGCTGTCGGCGATCTCGGGTACCTCGAGCTCGAACAGGCTCTTGATCAACTCCGGGCTGCGTCGCGAGACGACGATGCTCGGGCCCTTGCCCTCGGCGGAGACGTCGGTGATCACGGCCTTGACCCGCATCCCATGGTCGTAGCGCTCGTTGTAGACCTGCTCGGACTTGGGCAGCAGAGCCTCGACCCGCTCGCGCAGCTGCACCAGCGTGTAGCGCTTGTCGGACTGCTGGATGATCCCGGTGATCAGCTCGCCGACCCGGTCCTGGTACTCCTCGTACATCATCTGCCGCTCGGCCTCGCGGATCCGCTGCAGGATCACCTGCTTGGCGGTCTGGGCGGCGATCCGCCCGAAGTCGTCGGGGGTGACGTCGCGGGTGGTGATCTGATCCTCGTAGGGAGCGATCATCTCCGGGTCGAGTTCGGGCTCCTCCGGCTCTTTCATCTCCCCCGTCTCGGGGTCGATCTCCGGCTCCTCCTGCTGCTCGGCCGCCTCGGCCAGCAGCTTCTCCTCCAGCTCGGGAGGCAGGATCAGCTCGAAGACGCGGAAGTCGCCGGTTTCGTGGTCGAGGTCGACGCGCGCGTATTTGGCCGCACCGGGAGTCTTCTTGTAGGCCGAGAGGAGGGCGTCCTCGAGGGCGTCCATCAGCTTGTCGGCTGAGATTCCCTTCTCCTGCTCGAGCGCTTTGACTGCGTCGACGATCTCTTTGGTCACTGAAGCGACTCCTTGGGTTCGGAACTGGTGGCTTTGCGCCGATCTCGGTACTTGGGTCCCGGCGAAGACACCTCAAGCGAATAATCGACCAGCAGGTGCTGCAGGTGCTTGGTGACTTTTTCGCAAAGAGCGAGATCGACTCCGTCGGGGTGGTCGATGAAGAGGCGCAGGGAGTCGTTCCTCGGTTTCTCGAGGGCGATCAGGTCGATTTCGCCATCCAGCTCGGACAGCTCCTGCTGCAGATCTTGCTCGGTGGGGTCGGTCATGCCTGGGGTGTGGGCGTAAAAAAAGTGGGCCAGGCCCACTTCTCGACACGCATAGGGACAGAAAAGCTTGTGACCAGTATAGCCCGCTCAGACCGCCGGCTTGCCTGCATTTTCCCGCAATCGGTCGACCTCGTCCAAGATCGCCTCGGCAATCGCCTCCTTGGCGGCGATCGGCACCTCCGCCTCTCCCCCCGCCGTGACCAGGGTTACGGCGTTGCGCTCGCTCTCGAAGCCGATCTCCGGATCCGAGACGTCGTTGAGGACGATCAGGTCGGCGCCCTTGCGCCGCAGCTTGCCCCGGGCGCGCTCGACCGCGTCGCCGCCGTGCTCGGCGGCGAAGCCGACCACCGTCTGCCCGTCGCTGCGCCTGCCGGCCAGCGAGGCGAGGATGTCCTCGGTCGGCTCCAGGGACAGATCCAGCGAGCCGGAGCGCTGCAGCTTTCCCGCAGCCGGCTCGGCGGCGCGGAAGTCGGCCGGTGCCGCCGCCATCAGCAGGACGTGGGTGCGGGCGAACTCCGCCTCGGCCGCGGCGGCCAGCTGGGCGGCGGTCTCGACGTCGATCCTGCGCACGCCGGCTGGCGCCGGCAGCGCCACGTTGGCGGCGATCAGCGTCACCTCCGCCCCTCGCTTCGCCGCGGCGCCGGCCAGCGCGATTCCCATCCGCCCGCTGGAGCGGTTGCCGATGAAGCGCACCGGGTCGATCGGCTCCCGGGTGCCGCCCGCGGTGACCAGCACCCGCAGGCCGTCCCAGGGGCGGTCCCCGGCCGGCAGCGCCGCTTCGACGCGGGCCAGCAGGAGCTCGGGGTCGGGCAGCCTGCCCCGGCCGAACTCGCCGCGGGAGGCGAGCTTCCCCTCGTCGGGCTCGATCACCTCGACCCCCCGCTCGCGCAGCGTCTCCAGATTCGCCTGCGTCGCCGCGTCCGCGTACATGCGGTCGTTCATCGCCGGCGCCACCAGCCGCGGCGCCGTGCAGGCGAGGAAGGAGGTGGTCAGCATCGAGTCCGCCGCGCCGGTCGCCAGCTTCGCGATCGTGTTCGCCGAGGCGGGCGCGACGAGGTAGGCGTCGCACCTCCCGGCCAGCTCGAGGTGCCCGATCGGATCGTGGGAGATCTGCTCCTCGCCCGGGAA
>DASUQZ010000113.1:0-11142 GCA_036280335.1 Solirubrobacterales bacterium | reverse complement strand
GACGATCCCGCAGTCGAGGTCGCCGGTACAGGCCAGCCGCCAGTTCGTCTCCTGGTCGCGACGGACCCGCAACTCCCAGTTGCCCCGTTCGCTCAATCTCGCTTCGATCTCGCCGGCCGGGGTCTGGACGGAGACCCGAGTGAAGCGGCCGGGGACGATCTCCCGAAGTGGCGTGGCATGGTCGAGTGAAGCGTCCATCGTGTCCTCCTGACTCGTTGACGGGTGTCGCGGAGCCGCCCCGCAGGGGCAGGGACGCGCGGAGGTGGAGGTCACCAGGAGCGCCCGAGCGGGGGTGGTTGCCAACCGCCGACGGGTGCTGCCCTGCCACTGCCAGGCTCGGAGCGACCCCCGTCAACGCGGGAGGGAGTTGACAGACCAGGCGCAGCCGCCGGTCTCGAGTGAGCCCGGCGCGCGAGGGTGTGCCTCAGTCGGCGCCGACGATCAGCCTCCTAGCGCCAACGCAATAAGTCTGGCGTCGGCCTCAGCTCGATTTGATCGGGACCGCCTCCGGCCCTTTGCCCCGGTACTGATCGCGGAAGGCGCGCAGGGCGGTCAGGGTCTTCTCGCCTTCGTAGCTCTCGCAGGTGAGCAGGTTCGTCCAGGCGCTCGCCGCGACCTCGTACTGCATGTCGGGATTGGGGAAGAAGACCATGCCGCTCGGGCTTTCGTCGAAGATCCCCTTCAAGGCCAGCTGGTCGGAATCGGAGAGGTCGGGGTCGTACTGGAGAGCGACCCGGCCGTGCTCGAGGGCGTGGAGCGCATTCTCGTCGGGCACCTTCTCCTCGTAGGCTCCGTCGGCCTGCGCGGAGGGCGAGTGGTTTCCCGACGTCGGCGGATTGGTGGAGTAGTTCGGCGGCGGCGCGCCTTCGCTCAGATGGACGCTGCCTTCGTCGGGCAGTTCCGTTTGCAGATCGCAGTCGGCTTTGTCGGCCGCCTGTTTGGAGCTGACCAGGCGCGAGGAAGAGGTCGAGGTACCGCTTCGGTCGTCTCCGTCGACCCCGTTGGTGCTTCCGGTGGCGGGATCGATCTGGGCGCCCGAGGAATCGTTGCCGGCGGAGGTGATCAGCACCCCGAACCCGATCAGGATCGGCAGCGCCACGATGAAGGCGATGCCGTAGGCGATCCGCATACGGCGCTTTTCAACCTTCGCGCTCTCGGCCTCTGCTTCGAGCCGCCGCTGGCGCAGTTGTTCACGCTCTTCCTTACGACTCGGCATTTCCTGAATATTACTACAGAGTGTAGGAGTAAAAGCCGGCTCCCGTAGGTCGTTCTTCAAGCCGCGTAGCGCTCAGGTTCGGCGGCGAAGCGACCCGCGCAGTCCAGGGAGCAGAAGTGGTATTGCGTGCCGTTGTGAAACAGCGAGCCGGCGGCGCTCTCACGCTCGACGGCCATCCTGCAGACCGGGTCGATCGGCAGGTTCTGGGTCGAGACGACCCCACGGCGCATCGCCCCGAAGAGCAGGACCGGCTCGGAGACGTTTCGCAGCTGCACCCTCCCCCGCTCCCGCAGGGTCAGGTTGTGGCCGGGCTCGAGGGCCGAGCGCGTCGCTTCGGTCAGCAGGACCTCGCCGCCGGCCGCCCGCCCCGCGACCCGGGCTGCGAGGTTGACGGTCGCGCCGAACCAGTCGTCTCCACGACGGGTGGCCGGGCCGGTGTGCATGCCGGCGCGGATCGTCGGGAAGCGGTCCTGACCACCCACTTCGTGGACGATCTCCAGGCCGAGGCCGATCGCCTCCTGCGGGTCCTCGCCCCTGATCATCAGGGCATCGCCGATGCTCTTCACGAGCTCGGCCCGGCGGCGGCTCAGCCTCGGCTCCACGGCGGCGGCGAGTTCGGCCACGAGGTCGGCCGCCGCCTCGTCTCCGTGGACTTCGGTCAAGGCGGTGAAGCCGGAGAGGTCGGCGAAGATGAAGGTGTGCTCGTCCTGTCTTCTCACCGATAGTCCCGTTGGAATCCGCCACCGCCCCTGCTCTCGGGCGGCGAGACACTGATCCAGGCGGAAATCCTACAAGTTGTAGGATTTGCTCCGGAAGTCAGCTTGCTGGTCCTCGCCACATGGAACCACTCCCCTCCGAGAAGACGCCGGTAACCCCCCGGCCGATCGTCAGCCCGCTGCTGGGGCCGCGGTTCATCGCAAGTGCGGCTCTTGGCACCGTCCTCGTCGCGATCGCGATCGGCATCCCCACCGACGTCGTTCCAAATCCGTGGTTTACGCGGATGACGCCGGCCAGCGCCAGCAACTACTTCTTCTGGGTCGCGAGCAGCGCTCTCACCGGGGCGCTGCTCGCGACCTACGTTCTTCCCCGCGCGGCCCGCGGCAACATCGCCGCCGCGAGCGCCGGTAGCGGCTACCTCGGCGTCCTCGCCGTCGGCTGTCCCGTCTGCAACAAGTTGGTCGTCGCGCTGCTCGGCGTCTCGGGCGCGTTCAACTACTTCGCTCCGATTCAGCCGCTGCTCGGCGCGGCCGGGCTGATGCTCGCCGCCGTCGCCCTCACCGTTCGCCTGCGAGCCGCGCGAGGTGCCTGCGCGATCGATCTCGTGGATCCCACCCCCCAGGCATGAGGCGATCTCGAATCGACCCCGATCTCGGTTCCGAGCGCCTCTTGTCGGCGCGGTTGAGGCGCCATGACTGCTATCGAGAGAAGACCTAAAAGGAGAAACAGATGATGAAGAACTGGCTCCGCATATCCGCGGCTGTCCTGGCAATCGCCGCCCTCGTCGCGCCGGCCAGCGCCGCGGCGGCGACCGCGAACAAGGTCGACAAGGCATTCGTCGGCGAGATGCCGCTGCACCACGCGATGGCGATCGACATGGCGAGGATGGCCCTCGAGCAGGGCGAACACGCCGAGATCAAATCCACCTCGCAGGCGATCATCAAAAGCCAGAAGTCCGAGATCGTCCGCCTGCGGAAGATTGGGAAGCGGCTTGGCGTCCGGCCGACCCATCCGCACGACCACCCGCGAATCATGGAAGACCTCGCCACGCTCGGCCTGAACATGAAAACGGCCGGGATGGCGATGGGGATGGAAGAACTGGACGGCGCCGATCCCTTCGACCGTCAGTTCATCGACATGATGATCACCCACCACCGCGGCGCGATCCTGATGGCCCGGGCCGAGCTGCTGCGGGGCAAGGACCCCTCGCTGCGCAAGATCGCCCGCGCGATCGTCGCCGCACAGGCGAAGGAGATCCGCGAGATGAACGCCTGGCGCACCGCCTGGTACGGGGAACCCTCCCCCTCCGGGGGCGTGCCGAAGGGCTAGAGCCGCCGGCCGGGCCGGTCTGCCGCAAGCGCAGGCCGGCTCGGCTCTCCTTCGAGATCGACGTCGCGAGGCATCAGGCGCTGATCGCTCGCTCGCCCATCATCGCCCATCGTTCCTCGAATTCGGCCTTGCTCCAAAGCTGCTTTTCGCCGCTGAGGGGATCGTTGACGAGCAGCCTGTCACCGGCGAGGCCGCGCAAGAGAACCGTGTGCTCGCCCCAGTTGACGGTGACCACTTCGCCGCGAGGGCCGCGCCAGCTTTCGTAGGGGCCGTCGGAGAGCCCAATCCAGGCGAGCACCGCGTGCCCGGCGAGCAAGCGCCTGTAGATCGCCTGCGGCCGGCGGCCGGTGAGGTTGACCGCATCGACCCACCGATCGGCGAGCGCCAGCACCGGCCGTGGGTAGGCGCCGAAGCCTCCCGCGACCCCGCCCCCTTCCGGGCGGCCGACGAAGCCGAAGCGCGGGTTGCCCCAGATGCGGGTGCCGTCCTCGGCGCTCTTCGGATCGAGGGGGCCGTCGCGGCGCAGCTCGTCCTGAAGCCGGCGCTGGTCACGCTCGATGCCGCGGGTCGCCAGCAGCATCTGCAGCGCGGCGGTCTCGCAGTTGTTCGGATAGACCTGCTCTATGACCGGGGCTTCGATCAGGACCCCCACCGGGCGCTCCTTCACGGTCACCTCCCCGCCTGCGCGCGCCGCCCGGCTGAGCTGGCGGCGGGCGAGTTCGCGGTCGAGCTTGTAGGTGATCGTCGCGCTGCCCCTCTGGACCGACCGGCGGCCCGGCACGGGCAGCGTCATCTGCTCGGCGGCGATTCGCCGGGCATCGGCGCGCTGGAGGACGAGCCCCTTTCTCCCCGGAACCTTCAGGGTCACGGTCCGGCTGGCCTCCCGGCGCTGTTCGCCGGCCGGCCACAGAGCGACGGTCAGCACCGCGGCGGCCAGGACCACGACCAGCAAGGCGGTGAGCCGGCGGCGGCGGATCGCGGCGCGAGACGGAGGTGCCGCCCGCCGGTCGGGTTGGCGCTTTCCTCCCGTCGGGCTGCTCATCGCCTGGCTTCGACGATCCCGCCCTCGTGCTCGGTCAGCTCCACCTCGACGGCGCCGAAGCCGCTGTCGAGAAGCGCCTTCTCCCACCACTGCGGCGATGCCGGCCGCTCCCACCGCCCGGTCGCCAGGCGCGTGGCGTTACGGGCAAGGCGCCAGGCGCCGGCCGGACCCTTGGCGAGCAGAGCCCGCACCTTCGCCCTGATCAGCGCCCGGTCGCGGGCATCGGCAAGGCCCACCGTGAACATCATGTCGGCGAGGACGAGCCGGCCCTCGGGGCGCAGGACGCGGTGGAGCTCTGCCAGCGCGACCAGCTTCTCCTCGTGGCTCAGGTGGTGCAGGCAGTAGTTGCTGATCGCGACGTCGACCGATTCGCCGACCAGCGGCAGGCTCACCGCCGAGGCGACCACCGGCTCGACGTTCTGGTGGTCGGCGCTGCGGGCCTTGATCGCCAGGTAGTCGCACATCCTGGCGCTGATGTCGACGGCCCAGACCGGTCGTGCCGCCGCGGCGGCGGGCAGCGTCAGGAGCCCGGTGCCGGCGCCGAGGTCGAGGACCGTCTCCTCCGCCTCGATACTGGCCCGCTCGAGGATGCGGTCGCGCAGGGCCTGGAAGCCGTCGGTCCGGGCGACGAGCTCGGCTTGGGCCACGTAGCGGTCCCAGTTCTTCTCCGGAGCGAGCACCGACATCGGCGCTTAATCCTACAGACTGTAGGAGTTATCGAGCCGTGGACACCGAGGCACGACGCCGAAGGAGGCAGCACCGGCTCGACACCCCGGTCCAAAGGGATTAGTTGCAGTAGTGGGCGACCGCGCCGGCCGCCTGGCTTAGGCCGATCGAGGCGATGGTCGGCATCGCGACGAGCAGGGCCAGCGCCAGGGCCGCGGGAAGCGCGGCGATCAGGAGCCCCGAGGCCCGGATAAGCGCTCCGGGCCGGCGGCGGTCGAGCAGCGCTCCGAGACGCCCGCGGGCCGCATAGCCCGCAAGGGACATCAGCGCCACCGGCTCGGGGGTGTCGGGCACCGCCGCCTTACAGATCGCGTTGGCCAGCGCCAGCGGGTTGCCGGTGCGACGGACGGCGTACTCGTCAGCGTCGCGCTCGAGGTGGAAGTGCAACTCCTCGAAGGCTCGCCTGCTGCCGGGGAGCAGCCGGGCCACGGCCAGCATCATCGCTCCGGCCAGAGCCCAGAAGCGGTGCTTTCGGTGGATGTGGCCCCACTCGTGCTCAAGGCCCGCCACCAGCTCCTCGTCGTCGAGCTTGGTGAGGGCGCCGGTCGAGACGACGACGTCGGGGCGGCGGAGGCCGGCCGCCGCGACGACGACCTCAGAGCCGCCGACAACGAGGCTTCGCCTCGGCCCGGCTCCGAGCAGGCTCGAACGCTTCCAGGCGGCGACCAGTCGGGCAGCCCGCCAGGCACCGCGGAGGGCGAAGAGGATCGAGATCGCCAGGGTGAGCGCCGGCACCAGGAGGGCGGCATCGCCGAGCGTATGGCCAGAGAAGCCGAGGTGGACGGCGATCACCGGCAGCACCGCGTGAAAGCACCAGTGGGTGATCAGCTGGAAGATTTCGGTGCTCGGGAAATAGAGGACGAGGAGGAGAATCCCGACCGCCGCCAGGACCGTCCGCAGCGCGAGCACGCCGGTCCAAAGGGCGATGCCGGTGGTCGGCGCAAGCCAGAGGCGGGGCCAGAGGTGCGGCAGGAGCAGCACCGCGAGAACCGCGGCCGCCGCCCAGATCAACTGCTCCCCCTTCGTCTGGCGATCTCCTTGGCCATCGTCTGGATCTCGCGCTGTTCGCTTTTGTCCAGGCCACCGACAAGGTGCGCGATCGCCGCCCGCCTCGCCTCCCCCGAGATTCCCGTCAGCGCCCGGTCGAGCGAGCCGGAGAGGTATTCGGCCTCGGTGATCCGCGGCTTGTAGACGATCGCTTTGCCTTCTCGCTCGCGATCGAGCAGACCGCGCTCGGCCAGCCGGTTGAGGACGGTCTGCACGGTGGTGTAGGCGCTGCGATGCCGCTTCGGAAGAGCGTCGCGGACATCCCCGACCCGGCCCTTCTCCAAGCGCCAGAGCACGCGCATGATCTGCTCCTGCAGCTCGCCCTGGATCGGCTCGTGACTAGTCATCGCGCCTCAGCATACCCGGGGACCCGCCCCGAACTTCGCGCCTGGGCGGCGGGTTCAGTGGCCCATTTCCTCGTGGGAGGGCATCGTCATTTCCTCGCCTTCGGCAGGGACGCCGCCCGCCGGCGAGGGCTTGCCGTACCACTCGGTCCGCCAGCGGTTCATCTCGTTGATCTCGCGCGCCTGGGCGTCGATGATCGCTTCGGAGATCTCCATCAATTCGGGGTTTTCGCCGGAGGCGAGCTCGACTCGTGCCATGCGGATCGCGCCCTGGTGGTGGGAGATCATCATGTCGATGAACTCCCTGTCGAACGGCTGGGCGCCGCTCAGATCCGAGGCGTCCATCCCCATCCCCATTTCGTGCTCGGCCATGCCGAGGGTGCCGTGGGAGCCCTGGCTGATCGGCTGGCCGAAGAGGCGCTGGTGGATGCGCTCGAGGTCGTCGATCTCGGCCGCCTGGGCGGCGACGATCTGCCCTGCCAGCTCTTTGATCTCGGGGTGTTCTGCTTCCTTGGCGGCGATTTCGGCCATCTCGATCGCCGCCTCGTGGTGGGGGACCATCCCGACGATGAAGGCGCCGTCGGTTTCCTTCGCATCGGCGGAGTCCTCGCCGCCGCCGGAGGTGACGGTGACGATGGCGATCAGCGCCACGATGATGGCCGCGATCGCGAGGGTGAGGTTTCGAGTCGACACAGGGCTTGAACTAGATCGTCCGACAGCTCGTCGGAGAGGTTAGCCGATCGCTTTCGCGCTCGGGCGCTCCAAGCTCGCCTAGTAGCCGATCGGGTGGCGCACGGCGAACTTGCCCGAGACGACCGAGGTGGTGTCCGCATACCAGCGCGGACCCGTGCCTTTGGCCGAGCCGGCGGTGTCCCAGCGCAGGCCGGCGATCACCGCGTAGGTGTGCCCGGCATTGGCGTAGACGGTGATCCAGCGGCCGGGGTTGGGGGTGCCCCAGCTCATCAGGCCGGTCGAATCGAGCGGCGAGGAGACGAGCTGGGCGCCGCGCAGGGCGAAGCTGACCGCGCCCGAGCAGTCATAGCCCCGGTCCCACCACTTGCCGTGACCGCCGCCCCAGAGGTAAGGCTTGGTCCGGATCCGGTTGGCTGCGGCGATCACCTTCTTGACCGCGGGCGGGGCGCTGGCGGGGGCGACCGCCATGCCGTTGAGCAGCTTTGCCTTCGGGCCGGCCACGGTCGGGGTTTCCCCACATTCGGCCGCAGAGGCCGAGACGCCGCCGTAGTCGCATTCGGCCGAGGCAGCGCTCGGATAGATCAGCAGCAGCAGCGCCAGAAACAAGAGCGCAAGCGCCCCCGCCGGACTCCGTCTCGATGCAAGCAAAACTCGTCTCCTTCGTCTGCCTACGGAGTTAGCTGTCGGGCTCGCGCTGAAGAAGCTCGCGCTACGGACATCGGGTCCGATTCGCCCCTGGGGCCGCGTTCTGGCCCCCTTGGTTCCCCCGCTCCTCGAGCGAACGAGGATTCGGCGTCGCTTTTGTGGCGCGGCAGTATAGAAGTAGTTCCGACGTGATGTCGGAGAGTCCTCCTTTTTCTCTGCTACTACGGATTGTAGGATCGCCGCCGTGGCTCCCCTGCACGAGATCCTCCTGGGCGCACCGGGGCCGGTCTACGGGCTCGGCTTCGCCCTCGGCACCGCGATCGGCATCCTCCCCATCGTGGCCGTCCATGTCCTGGCTTGAGCGACTCCGCGGCCGCCGTCGGCGCGAGCACCCCGAGCCATCCATCCCCAGGACTCCCTTTGTCCTGATCGAGCGGCGAAACCTGAGCCCGGCGAGCTCGGCGCTCCTCGCCGAGCTGGCGCGGCGCTACACGCTGATCCCGGTAACGAGGGGACCGCGCCACTCCCTCCGGGTCGGCGTCAAGGACGCCGGTTCTGAGAGCGAAGCGATGGAGCGACTAAGCACCGTCATGGCCGAACTCGACCCCGCCTGGGAGGAGCACTTCACCCGGCCAACTCCTTCCACCGGGCGCTAGGTCTCAGCCGACCTCTGGACCTGATTTCCCCCACCTCCTTCGGGTAGCTGGTCAGACAACCCGTAGGAAGGAGACCCCGCTATGCCCCCCGTTGAAGAGATGCTCGCCGCCCACCCCTGGGAGGGGAACGTCGACCGCGAGGCCCTCGGCCGCTGCGTCGATGCCTGCTTTGACTGCAGCAAGGTCTGCACGAGCTGCGCCGACGCCTGCCTCTCGGAGGACTCGGTCGCCGAGCTGCGTAAGTGCATCCGTCTCGACCTCGACTGCGCCGACATCTGCGACGTCACCGGTCGCGTGCTCGCGCGCCAGACTGAATACGACGCCCCGACCTCCAAGCGCCAGCTCGAAGCCTGCCAAGAGGCATGCCGGACCTGCGCCGAGGAGTGCGAGCGCCACGCCGAGATGCACGAGCACTGCCGCATCTGCGCCGAGAGCTGCCGGGAGTGCGAGCAGGCCTGCGCGAAGCTGCTGGAGGCAATGAAGTAGACGTCTAGAGGTAACCCATCGGATCGACGGCTTCGCCGTTGATCCGGACCTCGAAGTGGAGGTGGGCGCCGAAGCTGTGGCCGGTGTTGCCGACGTAGCCGATCAGGTCGCCCTGGCTAACGCTCGCCCCCGAGGAGGTGGCGAAGCCCGACTGATGCGCGTAACAGGTGGATAGCCCGCCGCCGTGGTCGATGCAGGTGTAGTTTCCGTAACCGCCGCTTTCGTACTCGGACTGCATCAGGATCACGGTGCCGTCGGCGGCGGCCCGGATTGGAGTGCCTTCCGGCGCGGCGATGTCGATGCCCTCGTGCATGCTTCCCCAGCGTTCGCCGAACGGGGAGGTGAAGGTGCCTTCCACCGGCCAGATGAAACCGGCGGCGCTCGGGGTCGGCAGCGGCCCCGCCGGCAGCGGCATCCCGCCGGTCGCTTCGGCGACTTCCTGCTGGATCTTCGCCCGCAGATCGGCCGCCACCTCTTCGTGCTGGTGGATCTCGCCGCGGACGCTGTCCAGGGTGCTCTGGCGAGTCGAGCGCGCCGAGACGAGGGCGCCCTGGCGCGACTCCAGGGTCGAGCGCGTCACCTCCAGCCGCTGCTCCCTGGCGGCGATCTCGTCGCGGGCGGCCTCGATCGTCTGCTTGGCATCGCGCCGGAGCGCCACCAGACGCTTGGCTTCGTCGCGCAGGCTCCGCACCCGCTCGGCGAGAGCCTCGTCGCTGTCGTGGATCGCCTCGAGGTAGTTCGCGCGGGCGACCATCTCTCCGTAGTCACCGGCCGTCAGCACCAGGGTGGTCATGTCGGGAGAGCCGGACTCATAGATCGCGACGAGTCGCTGGCGGAGGCTGACCAGCGCCCGCTTCAGCCGCCCGCGCAGAGTCTGCAGCCGGTCGAGCGCTTCGTCGAGTTCTGCCACCGCCCGATCGAGCTCGGCCTGCTTTGCGGCCAGCTCGGCTTCGACCCACGCCTCCTGTGAGCGCAGCGCGGCGACCTCGCCTTCCAGGGCGGAGATTTCCTCCCCCATAGCCTCGATCTCGCTGGTCAGCACCCCCTCGCGTTCCTCGGCGCTGCCGATCTTCTCTTCGAGCGCGTCCAGCTTCTCCTCGGCGCTCTTCGCCCCCGCCGGGGCCGCGGAGAGACCGCCCAGGGCGAGGACGGCGAGGGCGAGGGCGATCGCCCAGGCGAGGTTCATACGGGCAGCGTTTTCGGCTCGGCTCGGCATCACTACGTGAGGAAGGCCGGCAATCAGGGAGCCGGCCTCCTACACACCGTAGGCAGGAGCAAGGGTCGGCAGCGGGCTCGGCGAGACCCTGCAACCTCGGTTGCGCCTTCTCCTACACCTCGTCGGTCTCGCTGGCTATAGTGCCGACCGCCATAAACGCCGAATCCCGTCGGGGCCTCCCGACGGGATCGGGGGAACCGCAGAGGCCGTTTCAGGTCTCAGGGGCGAATCGGACGAAGTCGATCCGTAGCGCATCTCTTTCAGCGCGAGCCCGACAGCTAACCCCGTAGGCCAGAGAAAGAGAGGGCAGATGAAACGCGGTAGTCGAGTGTGGATTGCGTTGGCCGGGACTCTGGCCCTCGCCGTCGTCCAGCTAGGTGCCTTCGCCGGGGCGGCCTCGGCGGCAACCGGCGGAGCGGGAGTCCCGGGCACCTCCCCCGCCCCGCCTCCCCCAAGCGAAACCGGCCCCGCGCCTTCGTCCTCGCCGAGCTCGGGGACGCTGCGCATCGTCGCCGCGAAGATCGCGCCGCGAAAGTCCTTCTACTACGGGGTGCGGGAACCGCGGCTCTCCTTCACGATCGACAGCACCCAGCCCCAGAACGACCTGCAGATCGAGATCCTCGACTCCGCCGGCCAGGCGGTCCGGGTCCTCTATCGCAACGACGTGGAACCGAACGTGGCGACCGCGGTGCGCTGGGACGGCACTACCGCAGAAGGACGCCCCGCCCGCAACGGGGACTACAGCTTCCGCATCGGCGCCCAGGGCTCGACTCAGTCGGCTCGGATCTCGACCAGCTCCAAGGGGGAGAGCCTCGGCTTCTCCTTCTACGGATACATCTTCCCGGTGCAGGGCGCCCACACCTACGGCGACGGCATCGGTGCCGCGCGCTCAGGGCACACCCATCAGGGCCAGGATCTCTCGGCCGCCTGCGGCACCCCGCTCGTTGCCGCCCGAGGAGGCCGGATCCAGTACGCCGGCTACCAGGCGGGGGGCGCCGGCTACTACACCGTGATCGACGGGAGGG
>DASUQZ010000112.1:0-2992 GCA_036280335.1 Solirubrobacterales bacterium | reverse complement strand
TGGATCGCCTGCTTGTAGCGGTCGTCCTCGCGCGCCTTCTCGCGCAGGAAGACCGAGCCGAAGGCGACGTGGCGGTGCTCGTCGCGGGCGACGTTGGAGAAGCCCTCGACGAAGGCCGGCAGCGTCCCTTCGCGTTCGTTGAAGTCCATGATGAAGTGCTGCCCGGTCAGGGCCAGCATCCCCTCGATGACCATGTGGTAGAGCGTCACCGCCTCGACCAGCGCCTCGGTGTCCTCCGGTTCGGCTGAGAGCCGGTCGGTCCGCTCCTTCAGCATCCCGTCGAAGAGGTCGCCGAACTTGGTGTTGAGGTGGGCCGAGGTCTCCTCCAGCATCTCGCTCAGCTGGTCGGACTCGAGCACCCCCACCTCGCGGTAGAAGCGCTCGAAGAAGCGCACGTGGCGGGCCTCGTCGGCGATCTGCGTGCAGAGGAAGATTTTCTGGTCCTCGGTCGGCGCCGCCCGCATGATCGGCCCCAGCTCCTCGGCGACCTTCTGCTCGCCGATGAAGAACGAGGAGAGCCCGTACATGCGCTGGAAGCGCTCCTCCTCGCTGATCCGCTCGTGCCAGTCCTCGCGGTCGCGCGTGAAGTCGAGCTCCTGGGTCTGCCACTGCTGGCGCTCCCAGAGGTCGTACAGCTCGGCGTAGCTGAGCAGCTTGATGTCAGCCGTGCGATCCGCCGCCTCGTTCAGCGCCGGATCGGCCGTCGCCTGGAAATCGGAGCGCTCGGTCCTCGACTGCGTCCTGCTTGCCGGTCTGGCCTCCATCTCACACCTCTCCTCGCTCGACTGGGGCTTGCCAGCCGAGCCTAGCACCGGACTGGCTGTCCAGCCAGTTTTCGAATTCGATCAGGGGCTTCAGGCGGTGTGGGACTGGCCCGGCTGGAGGATCACGACCTGGGAGGAGGTCTGCGATTCGACGTCGGACTTGAAGGCCTCGGCGTCGGTCTCGATCGGCGGGAAGGTGTCGTAGTGCATCGGGATCACCGTCTTGGCGCCGACGAACTGGCAGGCGACGACGGCGTCGCGGCGGTCCATCGTGTAGTGGCCGCCGATCGGGACGAGGAAGACGTCGATGTCGCTGCGTTCGGCGATCAGCTTCATGTCGCCGAACAGGCAGGTGTCGCCGGCGTGGTAGACGGTCGTCTCGCCGATTTTGATCACCAGCCCCGCGGGCGGGCCGAGGACGATCCCGTGCTCGGCGCTGTAGGGCGCGTCGGGGGTGCCGGGGAGCGTGTTGGTGTGCCAGGCGGGGACGAGACTGACGTAGCCCCACTCGAACTCGACGGTGCCGCCGAAGTTGGGGTCGCTGACGTTCTCGATTCCCTGCCCCTTCAGCCATTCGGCGAGCTCGACGATGCCGATGCAGTGGGCGCCGGTGCGCCGGGCGACGGGGAGCAGGTCGGCCATGTGGTCGGCATGGCCGTGGGAGACGGCGATGTGGGTCGGCTCGACTTCCTCGGCGGTGTGGACCGCGGCGGGGTTGTTCGGCTTCAGGAACGGATCGACCAGGACGGTGACGCCCTCGCCGCTCAGCTCGAAGCAGGACTGCCCGTGAAACTTGATCTCCATCTCAGCTCTCTCCTCCCGGTTGACGAGGCTCGATTCTGTCGGTTTTGGCGAGCTCTTCCTTCAGTGCCCAGCCGACGGCGACTCCAACCATCATCCCCATCCGCGCCTCCTCGGCGAGAAGGGCGCGGACGGCGGCGATCCGCTCGTCGGGGTCGGGAACGGTCGCGGCCCTGAGGCTCTCCTTTTCGTGCGGCTCGCCGAACCAGCCGCCCTCGGCGAGCGCGGCCGCGAGGACCTTCTGCAGCTGCGGCGCGGCCTGGGCGACGATGCGCTCGGCCTCGGAGAAGCGCTCCGGGTCGAGCAACCGCTCGATCGCCGCCTCGAGTTCCCTCTCGTCGGGCACTCACAGAGCCTAGCCCGGCCCGAGCCGCAAGACAGTGTCGGATTGCTACTCGGCCCGGTGGAAGGCGGTGGCGAGGGTGCCGGCGATCGCGCCCACGGCGCCTCCCGCGAGCCCGGCGAAGAAGTCCGCCGATTCCGCGAACAGGGGCAGCGCGAGCAGCACGGCGGCGGCGACCGCGACGCCGATCCTGTCGTAGTCCTCGGAGACGTCCCCGCGCGCTTCGGCGCGCCGCAGCACGAACCAGGCGGCGACGGCGCCGAGCGCCATCCCGTTGCCGCCGGCGATCACGGTCAGGTCGTCCTGGGCATTGGCCACCGCCCCGGCGGCCAGCACTCCCAGCGAGCCGCAGGCGAGCAGCAGGAACAGCGTCGGCAGCGTCCCCAGCCGCCGCTCGATCCCGGTGCCGAAGATCGCCAGCCCGAGGGCGACCGCGAAGAGGTAGCCGACGTCGGCATAGGCGAACGGGGCGGTCAGGTAGCGCCACCAGTCGCCTTCGAGCGGGACGATCAGCCCTCCGTAGCTGTCGAGGTCTTCCCCCGTCGCCTTGAGGATCAGCAGCAGGACGGCCGAGGCGAGGATCATCGCGATCGTCGCGTAGGGGCGCTCGAGGGAGACCCCGAAGCTCGCCCGCCCGGGCCGCGACATGCGCCGCCGGCGCTTGCGCGGGGGCTTCGCCTCAAGGGCGTCGCCGCGTCGCTCCAGCTTCGGGGCCCGCTTGCGCAGCCGGGTCCCGCAATAGGGGCACTCGGTCACGTATGGGCTGACTTCCGAGCCGCAGTTCTTGCAGATCACGCTGAGCTCGGTCTCGCTCATGTTCCGAGGATACCCGCCGCCGCTCAAATCCCATTGGACTGCGGCGGCGGGCGCATCGCCACGCGGTTGGCGGTGACATACTCCCTGGACCCCAAACTTCTAGGAGGAACTGACGTGGAGCTGAAGAGTCTGACCGAGCAGAAATCGCTGCTGGAGGTACTGCCGCCGGGGAAACGGGCCCGCCTGCACCGCCTTCTGTTCGAGTTCGGCCCGGGCAACGGGACCCTGATGCTGCTGCCGATCGACCAGGGCATCGAGCACGGCCCGC
>DASUQZ010000111.1:0-9903 GCA_036280335.1 Solirubrobacterales bacterium | reverse complement strand
CGGCACTGGGACGGCGGGCCGGTGCGGATCGCCGACAGCGTGATCGAGGGCGACGAGGTGGCGGGGTTCCGGGTCCTGCACTTCCCCGGCCACGCCCCCGGCCTGATCGGGCTCTGGCGCGAGAGCGACAGGGTGGCGCTGGTCAGCGACGTCATCTACCTGGTCGACTCGGCCCGGCTGAAGCCGCTGCCGCCCGGCGAGGCCTCGGTCCCCCACCCCGCCTGGGCCTGGGACCACGCCAGGTCGAAGGAATCGGTGCGGCGGCTGGCGGCGCTGGAACCGCGGCTGGTCGGGGCCGGACACGGGGGGCCGCTGCGGGGCGAGAACCTGCGCGAGACGCTCGAGCAGGCGGCCGAGAAGTACTGAAAGCGCCCACTCCCTTAAGTTCCAGCGCCTGATGATCGGGACCTACGCTTCGGCGGCGCTGATCTGCGCCGTCTCGTTGCTGGTCGGGCGGGCCGTTCTCTCGCTCGCCGGCAGGCGAGAGTGGTCTTGGCTGGAGCCCGCCGTCGGGTTCGGAGCCGTGCTGACGGTGACGGGCCTGCTGGCGCGGGCGCCGGGCCACGGCACCTCGGCCACCCTGGGGGTGGCGCTGCTGGCCCTAGGGGCCGCCGTGATCGTCTGGTGGATCGACTACCGGGCGCCGGGGGCCTGGCGGGAGGGGCTGCCGGTGGCGCTGGTCGTCTTGGTCGTGCTCTCGATCCCGTTCACGGTGAGCGGCCGCTGGGGGCTGCTGGGGATGGGCTTCAACAACGACCTCGGCCTCCACCTCGCCTGGGCGGAGTGGCTGCGCAGCGGCTTCGGCCCCGAGGCGGAGCCGGGTTACCCGCTGGGGCCGCACGGCCTGGCGGTGGCGACGGCGACGGTGCCGGGCATCGGCCTCGCCCAGGCCTTCCTCGGCGAGATCGTCGCGATCGGGGTGATGACGGGGCTGACGGCGCTGGGGGCGCTGCGGAGCTTGAGCCCGGGCCGGCGCACGCTGGCCGCCGCGATGGTCGCCCTCCCCTACCTCGCCGCCTCCTACTACGCCCAGGCCGCCTTCAAGGAGACCGCCGAGGCGCTCCTGGTCCTCGCCTTCGCGATCTGGCTGACGCGGCTGGAGGGCCTGCCGAGTGGCTGGCGCGAGCGGCTGTTCTTCGCGCTGCCGCCACTGGCGATCGCCGGCGGGATCTTCTTCTCCTACTCATTTGCCGGCGTCGCCTGGCCGGTGGCGATCCTCGCGCTCTGGAGCCTGACCCTGCCGGCGGTGCGGGGGGCGCTGCGGCCACGCACGGTCCTGCGGTTCCTGCTGCGGCCGCTGACGCTGCTCACGCTGGTCGTCCTCGGTGGGCTGGCGGTGCTGGTCACCGTGGTCGGTCCGTTCGGCTTCGCGAGCGCCTTCAACAAAGTGGCCGCCAGCAACACCTACGGCCCGGTCTCGCCGCTGGAGGCACTGGGCATCTGGCCGACCTCGAACTACCGCCTGGACGCCGAAGGCGCCGTCCGCCTCCCCGGTCTGGCAGGAACGATTTCGATCCTCGCCCTCCTGGTCGCCGTCGCCTGGTGGACCCGCCGCCGGGAACCAACCATCCCCATCGCCCTGGGCGCCGCCGCCCTCCTCTACCTCGCCTCCCTCCCCACCAGCGGCGACTACTCCCAGGCCAAGGCCCTGATGATCATGGCCCCCCTCGCAATGCTGGTCATCATCCGCCCCCTGCTCGAAGAGTTCCCGCGGATCGGGCGACGGGGGAGGGGTCGCCGGAGCCTCCCCGCTGTTGCTCCGCCGACCCCTCCCCCGTCGCCCCCCCTCCGGATCGCCTGGGGAGTCCTGGCAGTCGCCTTCATCGGCGGAGCCGCCTGGTCGAGCTTCCTTGCCCTGCGGGACGCCCCCGTGGGACCGCCGGGCCACGGAGCCGAGCTGCGGGCGTTCCTGCCGATCCTGCACGGACAGCCAGTCCTCTACGCCGGCCAGGACCGCTTCGCCGCCTACGAGCTGATGGGGGCGGACACGCACGTGCCGCTGGTCGAGTTCCCCGACGATGCCGTCGCCCCGAACCCGGAAAAGCCCTTCGACACCGGCGACGCCTACAGCCCGATCGACTTCGACTCGTTCTCGCGGGGGACGCTGGACGCCGTTCCCTACGTGATCACGGGCCGCGCCGCCTGGAACAGCCAGGCGCCGCCCAACTTCAAGCGCGTCGACAGCACCCCCTCCTACGTCCTCTGGGAACGGACGGGGGAGACGCCGGAGAATCGCCGCGTCCTGCTCGAGGGGACCGAGGCCGGCGCCTTCGCCGGCTGCGCCGCGCCGGAGATCCGCATCCTCCTCGCGAGCCGGGGGCGCGCCGGCCTATTCCCCGACGCGGTGATCGGCCACAAAGACGACTGGAGCGAGGGCAGCGTCCTCGAGACCGGCGCGGCAACGTCGCAGTCGCTGCGGCTGCCAGCCGGCAGCTGGAACCTCTCCCTGCAGTACTTCTCCCCCTTCGAGCTCACCCTCTCGGCGCCCGGCTTCCGCGAACCGCTGAAGGCGGCGCTGGACGGGCAGCGGCCGAACACGATCAGCCTCGGCAACAACGGCCAGTACTGGCCGGCCGGGCGCTTCGAGAGCACCGGGGGGAGGGTGCGCTTCACGATCGAGACCGCGGACGCGAGCCGGCTGCAGGACCTGACCGGCTACGACGGCAAGGCCTACCTGGGCAACCTCGTCGCCGTGCCCGCCGAGCCGCACCGGACGGTGCCGCTCGGCGCCGCCTGTAACTCCTGGATCGACTGGTACGAATCCGAAGAAGCGCCGTGACCCGAAGGGTCGCTTCTAGCCGGCCGTTTTGGCCTGCCGGCGCTCGGGGCTGACCCGCACGACGTCCCAGACCAGGCCGACCTTCTCGAGGCCGTTGATCACCCAGGAGGAGATGTCGATCTGCCACCAGCGCAGGCCGTGGGTGGCGGAGGTCGGGAAGGCGTGGTGGCTGTTGTGGTACGCCTCGCCGAGGGTCGGGATCGCGATCAGCGCCAGGTTGCGCGAGTGATCGGTGGTCTCGAATTCGCGCTTGCCGAAGGTGTGGCAGAGCGAGTTGATGCTGTAGGTGAAGTGGTGGAGGACGAAGACCCGCACCAGCCCGCCCCAGAGCAGCCCGGTCAGCCCGGCGACGAGGGTGCCCCCGATGATCCAGCCGAGGAAGAAGGGGAGCAGCAACCCGAGGATCGCCCAGTAGATGAAGGTGCGGTCGACCCAGCTCACCACCGGGTCCTTCAGCAGGTCCGGCGCGAACCGTTCCTTGTTGCCGCGCTGGGTGTGGATGAAGATCCAACCCAGGTGGGCGTGGAAGAGGCCCTTCATCGCTCCCTTCCAGCCGCCGCCGTGGTCGACGTGGGGGCTGTGTGGGTCGCCGTGTTCGTCGGAGAAGGTGTGGTGCTTGCGGTGGTCCGCCACCCAGGAGATCACCGGTCCCTCGATCGCGGCCGAGCCGAGGATCGCGAACAGGCCGCGCAGCCACGGGTGGGTCTTGAAGGAGCGGTGGGTGAGGAGGCGGTGGAACCCGACGGTGATGCCGAGGCCGGTCAGGAAGTACATGCCGGCGAAGAGGAAGACGTCGGTCCAGTTCAGGGCGCTCCCCCACACCTGCCAGCCGGCGACGATGACGGCGATGAAGGGGATGATCGTCACCAGGCCGGTGATGATCCGGTCCCTGGTCTCGTTCTCGACGGGCTGGATGTCTGAGGGAAGTGGTCCTACGGTGGTCATGGCGGCGATTCTACGGACGCGGGTCCTGGCCTCGCGGCCAAAGCGCGTGCGGATAGGCTCCCCTGGCGATGCCGTTCGCAAACACCGCACCGCTTCGCCGGGAGATCGAGGCCCGCCTTCCGGAGCGACCCTTCACGATCGAGTTCTGGGACGACTCGAGGGTTTCCTCCACCTCCGGCGACGGTCCCGTCTTCAGCGTCCGCTCGCCGCGGGCGATCGCCCACGCGCTGCGGGCGCCGGGGCAGCTGGGCCTGGGGCGCGCCTACGTCAGCGGCGAGCTCGAGGTCGACGACATCGACGCGGTGATCCGGGTGCTGGACGGCTGGCAGCCGCCGGCGCTCGACACCCCCGGCAAGCGGGCGCTGATGCTGGCCGCCGTGCGCGCGATGGGGCTCGTCAAGCCGCCGCCGCGGCCCGCCGCCGAGCTGCGGCCCAGCGGTCGCCGCCACAGCAAGGAGCGCGACGCCCGCGCCGTCCGCCACCACTACGACGTATCCAACGAGTTCTTCGAGCTCTTCCTCGGCCCGACGATGGTCTACAGCTGCGCGATCTGGCGCGACGGCGAGATGAAGACGCTGGAGGAAGCGCAGGAGGAGAAGCTCGACACCGTCGCCCGCAAGCTGGCGATCAAGGAGGGCGAGCGCGTCCTCGACGTCGGCTGCGGCTGGGGCGGCTTCCCGCTCTGGGCGGCGACGAGGTACGGGGCGGACGTGGTCGGGATCACCCTCTCGCCGCCGCAGGCGGAAAAGGCGCGGCAGCGGGCCGAGGAGGCCGGCGTCGCCGACCGGGTCGAGATCCGCGTCATGGACTACCGCGACCTGGCCGGCAGCGGCGAGAAGTTCGACGCGATCGCCAGCATCGGCATGGTCGAGCACGTCGGCTCCGCCAACATCGACCTCTACGCCGAGACCCTGGCCGGGCTGCTGGAGCCGGGCGGGCGCCTGCTCAACCACGGCATCACCCGCCTCCGCCACACCGATCCCGAGGCCGGCGACTTCTCCGAGCGCTACGTCTTCCCCGACGCGGCGCCGCTGCACCTCTCCCGCAACCTGCTCGCCCTCGAACGCGCGGGCTTCGTGGTCCACCACGTCGAGGACTTCGGTCCCGACTACGCGAAGACGCTGCGCCGCTGGGCCGAGAACCTCGACGCCAACCTCGAGCAGGGAACGCGCCTCGCCGGCCCCGAACGGATGCGCGTCTGGCGCCTCTACCTGCGCATGGCGCGCAACGGCTTCGAAAGCGGCTTCCTCAACATCTACCAGGCGCGCTGCAGCAGGGCATAGCTAACCCCCCGGAAGAAAGATGACGGCGGCGGCGAGCTTGGTGTGCCATCCGTCGTGGGCTTCGCCCAGACTGACGGTGAGAAGGGTCGGCCCAGTGTCGTCGAAGCCGAGGTCGCTCGGAGAGTATTCGCCAACCCCAGCCGCACGCACCGCTGCCCTGACAGGAATATCGGTAACGGCCAGGGCGTAAACCCTGGCGCCGAAGCCGAATTCGACGCGCGGCTTGTACTGGCCGTACTCCTCCTCCGGCGGGCGCATGATCAACGAAACGCCGTCGCGAGGCTCGACCAGGGCCAGGGACGCCTCGACCCCCTGTGCGGCCGTCTCCTCGGGTACCGCCCTGCCGCGGTTCCCCAGCAGTGTGTGGCCTTCGTCGAGAAAACCGCTCAGCCGCCCGTATGCCTCGTCCCGAGGCACCTGCCTCAGCAGCTCCCACCGGGAATCGTCGATGAGCAGGTTCTCCGGCTGGGCGGGATCATCCAGCTCTTCCTCATAGCCGAAGCGGACCACGTCGAGGACCTCCGGCCAGCTTCCCTCGACTTCGCACTCGGGCTTCAGCAGGCCCTGGGGCCTGCCGGAGACGGGGCGCACCCAATTGCCGGACCTGGTGATTCCCGCCACACAGCGACCACCAAGTTTCTTGGAGCTCGCGAGAACGAGCATTTCCTCACTAGGCACGCCGGCAGGCTACAGGTGAACTACCTCCACGCCGCCCCAGCGCTCACGCAAGTACTCCGCCACGAGGCGGCGGTGACAGTGCTCGGGCGTCGCCTCGCTGCAGAGGAGGACCGTTCGCTCGAAGAACTCCTCTGGCGTCAGCCTGCTCTCCACCTCTCGCTCACGCAACAGCGCTAGAAAGCGGGCTTCGTACTCCTCCCAGGGCATTTTCCCTTTCTTCTTGAACCGGTCGAGGATGTCCTGGGTTGGAGCGAGCAACGGAGCATGCTCGTAACGGGCTCCAACCAGCTCCTGGAGGAAATAGGCGAGATCGTCGCGCTTGGCGAAGCCGGCCAGTTGCGAGCGGTTGTTGAGACGAACGTCGAGCAAGCGCTCGATTCGATTCGCCTTCAGGCGGCCGAAGAAGTCCTCGGCCGTCGTGCGCGTGAAACCGATAGTGAAGATCTCCACAGGCTCTCCTCAGCTTCGAACAACGTCCCCTCGGAAAGCTCCAGGGGGGCCGCCTCAGTCTCCACTCGCCCGTCCTTCCGGATGTGGGAAAGGGCCAATCCGTGCTCAAGCACGACCTTCCCCACGAGTAGGCGGCGGTGGCAGTGCGTCGGATCCTCCTCGCTGCACATGATCGCGATCCTGCATTGCTCCGCTCCTCGCTCCAAGCGCTCGACCGCCTGTTTGAAGGAAGCGTGAGCGGCAACCCGTCCGTAGAGAACGTGCCCTTCCGCGTCGTAGAACTCGTTCCCCTCCGGACGACCGCCCAACTCCTTGCCGAGAAACAGGTACTTCACCCCAGCCTCCCTGACCAGCTCTGGCAAGCGCGATGCGTCAGCCCACCTCACGAAACGAGAGTGCGGCCATGATCGAACGTCCACAAGAACATCGATGTCGTGCATTCTCAAGAGCTGGCAGAAATGACCGGCGTCATGGTTCGAATGACCGATCGTGAAGATCTGCGTTGAAGTCATGGCACTTATCCTGACTGACGAATGGTCTCGGCAAAGTCGGGATCGGAAAGAGCCTGCCCGAGGGCGGTGACGCACTCTCCCGGCGTACCGCAGGTGACCACTCTTCCCCGTTCGTAGTCATGGAGCAGCATCCGGGCCTCCGAGTCCAGCGAGGTGCCCTCGACCTGCACCCCCACCACCGGGCGGCGGTGCGTGTAGGCCAGGGTCAGCTCGGCATCAGCCAACTCGGACCTTTCCCCGATCAGAGCGACGACGACGTCCGCCTGCTCAACCGCGTAGCTGAGGGCGGCGTAGAAGCGACCTGGGTCGGACGCCTCGCTGATCCCCTCCGCTGAGGGATGGCTCACGGTCCTCCAGCCGCTTTTCGCACATGTCTCCACCAGCTGCCGACACAGCTCCTGGCTCTCTCCCCCGCCGGTCGGTCCCACGCTTAGGTAGATCCAGGAACCCTCATCGACTTCGGGCGCGTCACGGCGCTCGTCCAGATCTGGCATCTGCCGCAGTCTAAGGATCGCCCTACTCGTAATTTCGGAGCGAAAGGCCCCACAAAGCGGAAATCAGACCGGGAATCCCGAGCCGACCTCGGGGATCGCCCAGTTGGCTCCCGCCTGGCGGAGTTCCCCGACGCTGAAGTTGCCGGTGGCGACGCCGACCACCTCGATGCCGGCGCCGTGGCCGGCGGCGACGTCGCGGGGGGTGTCGCCGACCGAGATCGCGTCGCCGGGGGCGAGGATGCCGCCGGAGACGAGCTTGGCCCGCTCCAGGGCGCGGCGGGTCAGCTCGGTGCGCTGGTTTGAATCGGAGCCGTAGCCGCCGAAGGAGAAGAAGCGGTTGAGGCCGGCACGGGCGAGCTTGATGTGGGCCGCGGCCTCGACGTTGCCCGTCGTCAGCCCGAGCAGGTGCCCGGCGTCGACGAGCCGCTCCAGCAGCTCCTCGATCCCCGGCATCACCCGGTACCCGTCGGACTCGTCGACCGCGGTGGACAGGTGGCGAAGGTAGCGGCCCATCGCCGCCGCCAGCTCCCGCTGATCCGGATCGCGGCCGAGGATGTTCTGCAGCGCCACCCGTCCTACTTCCGGATCGGTCATCCCGGACTCGGTCACCTCGCGGATGTCGAGTGGGTTGCCGTACAGCTCGACGAACGCCCGCTTCCAGGCCTCGCCGCCGGCGCCCCCGGTCGTGATGAGCGTCCCGTCGATGTCGAAGAGCACCGCCTCGATCACGCGCGCAGCGTACCTAGTGCTCGCTCTCCAGGATGTCCTTCTGCGCCAGGGTGTAGAGCAGGGCCAGGGATGGCAGGACGAGAACGGCGGCGATGCCGAAGACGATCAGGACGATGGTGAGCGTCGGGTCGGGGGCGGCAGCCTGGTCGATGCGGAGGCTGGTCGGCAGCAGGTAGGGGAACTGCGCGACCCCCCAGCCCCAGATCACGGCCACGAAGGCGCCGCCGGCCAGCGGGCGGAGGGGGCGGCGCGCCCCCCACACCAGGGCGATCAGGGCGCCGGCCCCGCAGAGGATGGAGAGGATCACCAGCGGCAGGCCCTCGGCGACGAGACGGTCGTAG
This sequence comes from Solirubrobacterales bacterium, assembly GCA_036280335.1. Taxonomy (GTDB): domain Bacteria; phylum Actinomycetota; class Thermoleophilia; order Solirubrobacterales; family 70-9; genus VAYN01. The sequence continues at coordinate 1,692 of DASUQZ010000111.1, read as the reverse complement.
ACGTAGCCGGCTTCCGAATCGAGGACGAAGAGCCCCGCGATCGCAAGGACGCCGGCGACAACGGCCGCGTCAAGGGCGCGGCGCGCGAAGTAGCGCTCCATCTCCTCGTCCCCTGCCCGCCGCGCGTCGCCGACCAGGAAGACCGCCGCCAGGTAGGCGCCGCCGGCGACGAAGATCGCGCCGACCAGCAGCGGCAGCGGCTGCAGCCAGGAGGAGAAAGGCTCGCCGTTGCCCTCCGCCGGGACGTTGCCGGCGGCGATCGCGCCGACCACCGTGCCCATGAAGAACGGCGTCAGCAGCGAGGAGATCGCGAAGGTGGCGCCGGCCGCCCGCCGGCCCGAGAGGCCTTCGATCGACTTGCGGAAGGCGAAGCCGGAGCCGCGCAGGATGATCCCGAAGGCGGCCACCGTCAGCGGCACGTAGAGCGTCGTCATCACCGCCGAGAAGGCTTCGGGGAAGGCGGTCCAGAGGACCACCAGGCAGAAGATCAGCCAGACGTGGTTGGCCTCCCAGACCGGCGTCAGCGAGCGCTGGATCACCGCGCGCGGCCGCTCCCCCCGCTCGGCGCCGCCGGCGACGAGGTCCCAGAAGCCGCCGCCGAAGTCGGCGCCGCCGAAGACCGCGTAGAAGGTGACGCCGACCCAGAGGATCACCGCCGCCGCGTCGGGCAGGCTCATACGTCCTCCGATCTCGGCGAGTAGGGGATGTCGCCCTCCGGCTCGGCGCCGGCCTCGCGCCAGCGGCGCGACATCGCGCGGAGGACGCCGATCGTGATCGCGGTCAGGGCGACGTAGATCGCCATCACCAGGGCGAAGGTGAACCAGATCCCGTCCGCCTCGGTGACCGCTTCGGAGGTTTTCATGTGCTGGTAGACGATCCAGGGCTGGCGGCCGACCTCGGTGACGATCCAGCCGCACCACAGCGCCACGATCGCGGCGACGCCGGAGATCGAGACGGCGCGCAGGAACCAGGGGGTCGCCGGGATGTCGCGCCGTTTCCACCAGGCGATCGCGAGCCAGAGCGCGAGGAAGAAGAGGCCGGTGCCGATCCCCACCATCGTGTCGAAGGAGAGGTGGAGCAGGGTCCGAGCCGGCGGCCATTCGTCGCGGGGGATGTCGTTCAGCCCCGTCACCTCGGTATCGACGCTCCAGCCGACCAGGAACGAGTTGAGGTCCGGGATCGCGATCCCGTACTTCGGCCCCTCGTCGGTGCAGATCCCGCCCACGTACTCGTCCTGGTGGGCGCCGGTCTCCTTGATGCACTCCATCGCCGCGAACTTGGCCGGCTGGTCGGCGGCGACCTCGCGGGCGGCGATGTCGCCGACGAAGAGCTGCACCGGCGTCACCAGGCAGGCGATCGTCAGCGGGATCAGCAACCCCAGCCGGTGGACGCGGTCGCGCCGCCCCTTCAGCATCCCGACCGCGTAGATCGAGGCGACGAGGAAGCCGACGACCATGTAGGCGGCGAGGATCATGTGGGGGACCTCGTAGCCGGTCGCCGGGTTGAAGAGGACCTTCAGCGGCTCGACGTCGGTGACCTTGCCGGCGGCGTTCAGGGTGAAGCCCTGCGGCTGGTTCATCCAGGAGTTGGCGGCGACGACCGAGAAGGCACCGCCGATGCCGGTGATCACCATCGGCACGCCCGACCAGAAGTGGGCCCAGCCGCCGAGCCGCTTCCAGCCGTAGATGTAGA